>NZ_CEZLMY010000035.1:0-29358 GCF_983033635.1 Psychromonas sp.
ATAAAAACAGGTTATTTTTGCAATTAGTTTTTATACCTGTTTTGCAAACAAGTTACCCACATAACAGATGGAGTTATCCACAAACTTGTTATTATATCCCAACTATAACTGTTCAACGATACTCACGAGATCATCAAACACAGCCGTTGCTAATTTTTCACCCTCTTCAGTAATAGCCTTGCCTGTTTTGACCAAATAATTGCAATTTACTCCAGAGGCAATCCCTGCTTGTATATCAGAGACTTTATCACCAACTAAAATTGAGTTGCTTACATCAATATTTAACTCTTCAATCGCACTGAGTAACATACCCGGCTTTGGTTTACGACAATCGCAATCGATTTTAAATTCACCAATTCCTTTTTCAGCATGATGAGGACAATAATAGATACCATCTAAATCAACACCTCTATCAGCTAATGACCAATCCATCCATTCTGTCAGGGTATGAAATTGCTCTTCAGAAAAATAACCACGTGCGATGCCGGACTGATTAGTAATCACTACTAATAGATAACCTTTTTCTTTAAGTTTTTTACATGCATCGATTACACCTTCAATAAATTCAAAATCGTCTACTTTTGAAACATAACCATTATCGACATTTAATACACCATCTCGATCAAGAAAAACTGCACGTTTTCCATTTGCTATTGTCATATTGCTTCCTTCTTTGTTTCAGGACTTTTAAAAAATGTTATTATGCCACTCATCTCTATTACCTACTATTTATAAAGAGTTTCTTATGTTGCGTATTTTTGTCATTTCCAGCTTCACACTTTTATTGAGTGCTTGTAGTAACTTTGAATTTTCATCTAACTTAGATAAAGATAATTTCAGCGAATATTTCAAACCGTCACAAGTCACTGTTTATGAAAAATCTCAACTTGCAGGACTTGATTATACTTTTATCGGCGCGGTTGAAGGTAGCAGTTGCCAGGAAGAGGAAAATGATCGCCCTGCCGATATCAAGCAAGCAAGAACCAATGCACGTATAAGAGCCGCCGAGTTAAATGCTAATGGTATTGTTTTTCAATCTTGTTTAACTTTTGAGGCCGATAGCAGCTGTATTTCAAATATCATCTGTTATGCACGCGCGTTAGATATCACTTTGCCTGAGCAAGAGTAGTTATTTTGTTTGCTAGTACGCCATTTAAAAGCATAGGTTTTATTCACTCTCCTTATAAAGAGAAGTTTGCAGTACCTCGCCAACCGGGTTTGGTACCAAGTGCCAAAGCGGAACTTGAGATCTTGCCCCCTTATGATGATATTAATGCTTTTTTAGGTTTAGATACATTTAGTCATTTATGGCTGGTTTTCATTTTTCATAAGAATAACGATTCAAGAAAAGCAAATAACTGGAGCCCGACGGTTCGTCCTCCTCGTCTTGGAGGTAATAAACGCATGGGTGTTTTTGCAACACGTTCGCCAAGCAGACCCAACCCGATTGGTTTATCATTAGTTGAATTTCACGGAATCAAACAGGTAGAGGGCAAGATCTTTTTACAATTGAGTAATATTGATTTAGTTGATGGTACCCCAATTGTCGATATCAAACCCTATATTCCTTATGCTGATGCAAAACCAGATGCGCTAGCTGGTTTTGCCCAAGATAGCCCGGAGCCTTTAATGGAAATTCAGTTTTCAACACAAGCTTTACAAGCTATCAAAAAAGTACACAAAAGTTATCCTGAATTACAGCAATTGATTAGCGAGGTCTTACAACAAGATCCTCGCCCGGCATATAAGAAGAGTAAAGCAGACTCAAAAACCTATGCGGTTCATTTATCAGATTTTAATATCTCTTGGGTTAATGAGGGATTAATTACAACCGTAGTGAATATTGAAGCTATCGTTTAGCCAGGTAATAACCCGTTAATGCGCCAACCAGAGCGCCCATTAAATGCCCCTCAAAGGAGATACCTACCTTTGTAGGAAAAACACCAAAGACCAGACCGCCATAAAAAAACAGTGTTATCAGTGAAATTACAATATGCATCATTTTCCGACGCACAAAACCATAGATAAGCAAATACCCCCATAATGCGTAAATCACCCCACTCATGCCAATGTGCACACTATTACCTCGTGCAAACAACCACACTAACAGCCCGGTACTGATTATAAAAAAGATAAACAGAAACCAAAATCTCTTAACACTTTGTAAACCAATCAAAATGGCAAATATAATAAAAGGGAAAAAGTTACTTAACAGATGCGCCAAATTAGCATGCAAAAATGGCGCAATTAGAATGCCCGGCAAATGTTCGATCGATCGCGGTACTATTCCCCATTGGTTAAGATTAAGCGGTAATAAACTATTTAAGATAAAAATTAACAAGCAGACTAACATAATGGTCGTACTATATTTTGCAGCAAGCAGAGAACGTTTCATTGTTGATCCTTGGAATTCTTTATTAATAGGCACAAAATAGCTGATAGTGACGCTAAAACTCAATTATATTTTTATAAATCGACTAAGAATCCTTTAGTCGTGACAATTCCACTGTTAATATCAGCGCTCTTTTATACTGACCGGATCAATTAAGGATATTTATGCGTACCACCAACTACTTACTTTCAACTCAAAAAGAAGCTCCAAGTGATGCTGTTATTGTTAGCCACCAGCTAATGTTGCGTGCAGGCATGATCCGTAAATTAGCATCAGGTTTATATACTTGGTTACCAACGGGTTTACGAGTTTTACGTAAAGTTGAAAATATCGTACGTGAAGAGATGGAACGTGCAGGTGTGATTGAAGTATTAATGCCGGTTGTTCAACCTGCAGATCTTTGGATTGAAACTGGACGTTGGGATAAATACGGTGGTGAACTGTTACGCCTGAAAGATCGCCATACACGTGATTTTTTATTAGGTCCGACACACGAAGAAGTAATTACCGAGCTTGTACGTAAAGAGGTAAACAGTTACAAACAGCTGCCATTAAACCTTTTCCAAATTCAAACAAAATTCCGTGATGAAACACGCCCTCGTTTCGGTGTAATGCGCGCACGTGAATTTACCATGAAAGATGCTTACTCTTTTCACCTTGAGCAAGAGTGTTTAGAAAAAACATACCAAGATATGTTTAACGCTTACTGCCGTATCTTCGAACGTTTAGGTCTTGAATATCGCCCAGTTATCGCTGACACAGGTAGCATAGGTGGCAGTGCATCACATGAGTTCCATGTGCTTGCGCAAAGTGGTGAAGATGCAATCGTTTTCTCAACAGAGAGTGATTACGCGGCGAACGTTGAAAAAGCAGAAGCACTTGCGCCTGCATTTGACCGTCCAGCAGCAAGCGCAGATGTTGCTGTTGTTGAAACAGCCAACGTACACACTATTGAAGAAGTTTCGGCAGCGCTTAATGTTGATGCAAGCCAGGTAGTTAAAACTTTATTAGTAGAAGGCAGTTGTGAAGAAGGCCAACAAGTACCAGTAATTGCTTTAGTTTTACGTGGCGATCATAACCTTAACGATATTAAAGCAGAAAATATTGAAGGCATCGCGAGCCCGCTTGTTTTTGCCAATGAGCAACAAATTAAAGATGCAGCTAACTGTGATGCAGGTTCAATCGGACCTAAAGGTTTAACAATTCGAGTTATTGTTGACCGCGCAGCTGAAAAGCTAGCTGATTTCGTTTGTGGTGCAAACGAAACAGGTAAACACTTAACGGGTGTTAACTGGGATCGTGATATCAGCGGTTATGAAATTGCAGATTTACGTGATGTTGTTGAAGGCGATCCAAGCCCATGTGGTCAAGGCACATTAGCAATCGCCCGTGGTATCGAAGTGGGTCATATTTTCCAACTTGGTGATACTTATACTGCGGCAATGAATGCGGCTGTACTTAATCAACAAGGTAAAAACCAAACTTTAACTATGGGTTGTTACGGTATTGGTATTTCACGTATTGTAGCTGCAGCTATCGAACAGAATAACGATAAAAACGGGATTATCTGGAATGATACCCTTGCACCATTCTCAGTAGTTATCGTGCCAATGAACATGAAAAAATCACACCGAGTTGCTGAACTTGCTGAAAAATACTATGCAGAGTTACAAGATGCAGGTATTGAAGTATTGTTTGATGATCGTAAAGAGCGTCCTGGTATTATGTTTGCTGATGCTGAATTAATCGGTATCCCGCATACTCTAGTGATTGGAGATCGAAGCCTCGACAATGGCGTGATTGAATATAAAGATCGTATTTCAGGTGAGAAGCAAGAAGTTAAAATTGAAGAAGTTATCGACTTTATTAAAGCTAAACTAGCTTAAAAACGTCCTGTTCTCAATTTCATAAAAAGCCAGTATTTACTATATATGATAGCTATACTGGCTTTTTTGTCTCTGACAGCAGCTTAATCAAGCTTTGTTTCATGAAGCTGTTTTTCAAGTTTTTTGATATAAGTATCTTTCGATCCCATATTTAAGCTATTTGCCAGATCCTGCCACTGTAGTTTTTCATTATCGAGACTCAACTCTTCAAGTTGAGACTGCTGAAAAACATTTAAACCTACCGAAGCAACAAATAAGATTATAATCACCAAAACAGCATCAAGATGCACAGTAAATTTTTTCTTCACTAGTAATATTCCTTTAAACTTATATATGATAAGACGCTTTTATTTCAACAATATCTCATTAAAATAGCTATGCTCAAACCTAAAACTCGACTTAATGGGATTTCATAATGAGAAAACAAAAAATCTCAATATTACTAGCCTTTTTCTGCCTAACCTTTAGTGCAGTTACTTTTGCGACCACAAGTATGTTTAAAAACAGTTTCCAGCTCAACAGCGAAAAGCAGCTCAATGCAAACTTTAATCCGATGATAAATGATTTTTGGGAAAAAAATGCGCAATCAAGCCGTTTCCTGGGTGTTGATAATAAAGAAATTTACACCGTTAGTATCAGAACAGGTAATAACAAAGTGATTGTCATTAGCCAAGGACGTAATGAAAGTGTCTTAAAATACAAAGAAGTTGCTTACGATCTAAATCAACAAGGTTATGATCTGTACTTAATTGACCATCGTGGCCAAGGTTTTTCTGAGCGCTTCGGCGGTGATAAACATCGTGGCCATATAGAAAAGTTTCAAGATTATGTCGATGATTTTAATAGCTATGTCGCATCACTTAATTTAAAAAAACGCTATCAACAACGCTACCTATTATCACATTCAATGGGAGGCACGATAACCGCGTTATATCTTGTGCAATATAATCACCCATTCCAAGCGAGCGTATTTTTTAGCCCGATGTTTTCAATCAATTTAGGTGGAATTCCCACAACGATTGCAAAAATAATTACCTATAGTAACGCTGAAGTATGTCGCTGGTTTAGTGATAAAGCCTGTTATATTTTTGCGGGCAGTGATTATAAAAAGAAACTGTTTCCCGATAATAACTTAACCTCAAGCAAATTACGCTTTAGTTCCTCATTTAATACATTTGAACAATTCCCTGAAACTCAACTTGGCTCACCGACGATGCGCTGGGTGGCTGAAAGTATCAACGCAACTCAACAGGCGATAGAAAACGCCAACAAAATAACGATCCCCTTGTTAGTTATTCAAGCGGGTGCTGATACAGTTGTGACCAGTGAAGGGCAAAATCAGTTTTTTGACAGTGTAACTTTTTGTAAAGGCAAGCAACTTTTAAATATTTCTGGTGCAAAACATGAGATATTATTAGAAAGCGATCAATACCGAGTGCCCGCATTAAGTAAAGCACTTGAATTTTTAAAACAATCACAACAAGGTAAACTGACATGTATAAAGTAGCCATTTCAGATCTTGATGGAACATTACTGGGGCCTAATCACCGCATTTCCCCAAAAACTACGGATAGTATTCAACGCTGGGTTAACAATAATCGTAAATTTGTTATCGCAACAGGTCGACATTATATTGAAGCAAAGCATTTGCAAGCCTCTCTCGACACGCCAATCTATTTAATCACTTCAAATGGTGCTCGTGTACACAATCGAGAAGGTGAAATCATTCATCAACAGAATCTAGCCAGTGATATCGCACAAGGTATTTGTGATACTAAGTTTGATGAAGCCGTGCAAGTGAACTTATTTACGGATCATAGCTGGTACGCAAATTACGGCATACCAGAACTAGATGCGATGGGGTTAGATGCAGGATTTGATTGTGCCGTAGCGGATTTAAGCGTACTTGATAAAAACAATACAATTAAAATTTTCTTCTGGGCTGAACCGGAGTTCTTACAGCCAATTTATGAATTATTAAAAGCACGCTATGGTAATCGTATCAACCTAACATTCTCCTTAGCAAAATGCTTAGAAGTGATGGATGCGAACACCAATAAAGGTACGGCTGTACAAGTGGTATTAAAAGACAAAGGCTTACAAATTGAAGACGCAATTGCATTTGGTGACGGCATGAATGACGTTGAGATGCTAAATGTAGTTGCTAAACCAGTTCTTATGGCAAATGCCCAAAAAGCCTTACGTCAAGCTTTACCCGATGCTGAATTTACACTATCTTCAAAAGAAGATGGCGTAGCAGTTTTCATGGATAAATTATTAGCGGAGTGAGAGCATGATTAAAAAATTAAATGTAATTACCATTACCATTTTAACAACTCTATTTTCTTTATCAGCAAGCGCGAATGACAAAGTGGATATTAAAGCGGGGTTCGCTGTTGATATGGGATTTGGCGTAACAGTGTTAGTAAATGAGCAGTTCAATGTAATGTTAGGTAATGATGGTATTGCAGCTGATTATATATTTAAGCAAGGTGCATTCAGCGCAGATGTTCCTTTCACATGGTATGTTGGTGGCGGAGCCTATGCGGAGTGGGATAAAGGTTTCGGTGTGCGCCTGCCGTTAGGTTTGAACCTGAATTTTGCTAAAGAGTGGAATGCCTACGCTCAAGTCGCCCCCGATCTTGACTTTGATGACGACGTGAAGTTTGGAGCACAACTTGCGACGGGTCTTCGCTACAGTTTTTAACTGTATACCCAAACTACCTCAAGATGCAAATTCAGAGCATTTTGAAGTGGCTTGGGTATAGATCTGCCGCGATAAAAAGGGCTTTTGCCCTTTTTTATTACCCTTAATTTATGATTAATTAATCCACAACAGAGTTGTCATTGCTGCAACCCAATTTGCAATAGCGAAGAAATAATTATTATGCGACATTGCAAATACAGTTAAAATTAATTTGATAAAAAATAGTAAGTTAAGGAAATAGTCCTACTCTTGTATTAAAATATTCTACCATTTATAGCTGTTTAACTATCTGAAGATAGGATATATCCGATAAATAAGTTGCAGATTAACTTACAGATGGTGAAATAAAAGAAACCACTGTTATACTTCAAAGTAACTGTATTCTTCATCAGCCTATTAAGATTTCTGAACTAAGGTTTTTTTATGCGTCTACCTCACTTATTATTATTAAGCACTCCTCTTTTTTTGGCAGTGGCTTGCAGCACACCTCCCCCCCCTCAGGTAGAAGTAAAACCAGAGCCAGTTATTAAACAAGATTTTTCAAAAATCCTGGAAGGTAATTTCAGAGGACAATTTCGCTTAGGTGATGGCAAAGCTTACTTTAAAACATGCGATACAAATAAAGAGTTTTCGGTACATGCCAAAGCCGCATTACGTAATATTTACGAGCAAGTCACATCAACAAAATTGACCCCTGTCTATATCGAATTTACTGGTGAAATAGTATTTCCAAGTGCTAAAGATAAAAAATCCGATGCGATAATGCGAATTGATCGCGTACATCATATGGCACTGGCGAAAGCGTCCCTACAGTGTGCAAAGCCAGTCGATACATTTCTGTTCAAAGCTAAAGGTGAAGAGCCTTACTGGCGTTTAAATATTAATGGTCAAAAACTGTTTTTTGCAACCAAAGCGAGAAACCAAGTGTATCAGGTAAAGGACGCTAACTTTCAAACAACCCAAATTAATAATGTTAAAAGCATTAATGAAGAGGGACAACGCCTTAACTTAACCATTGAGCCGGGCCATTGTTATAATTTAAAAAATAAAGAGTACTGGGGATATACAGCAAAAATCGACTCTATTTGGGGGGAATTAAAAGGGTGTGGGGAACCTGGATGGCCGATTATTGAGCAAAAAATTACTGGGTATTACTTAAATAAAACTGCTTCAAAAATAGCGAACTTAACATTCAATGAAAACTATACCGTTGAATATCATGAAAAAATGGGTAAAGAAACAATCATTAAGAGCGGTTTCTGGAAAAGTAACTCACCAAATCGTGTTGTTGTAATGTTAACTCGACAAGGAGATAAAACGATTCGTGAAGAGCTTATTTTCTATCGAAAAGGATTAACGCTTAGCACTAATCAAATCAATAAAAATAATATTGTGACATATTTCGAACCACCTGGTTTAATCTTTAATAAAATGAATGCGCGAGAGGGTGTAGAAGAGGTTACAGTTAAACGTATTGATCGTGAATTTACCGCACAAGGTATTAGCCCAAAAGCAGAAGTTGACCTTGAAGTACAAAAAGCAGTTAACCAATACTTTAAAATTCATCGTACAGATCCAAAAAACACTAAGTTTAATTCCGTAAAATATGATCTCAATGGAGATGGTATTAAAGATGCGATTGTACTGCTTGATTGGTGCTCTAAAAGTGGCTGTGAAATGCTTATTTTCGAAGGACGGGAGAATGGTTACCGTTTCTCAAGTCGAGTATCACGAATTCATGCCCCGATAATCATTGCAAAAACTCAACATTATTTATGGCAAAGCCTACTGATAGAAAAAGATACACAGTGGTTTAAACTCGATTTTGATGGTATCAGTTATCCGATTCATACCCGGGATTTAAAAGGGGTGAATAAACAGGATTACTCAACTGGTGTTATATTATTTAATCAAGGCACACCTAAAAGCTGGTTTCCGATTAAAATGTAATTAATACCAAATCCACTAATTATCTATTCATTTACGCTTGTTAAAATGAATGCTAGCTTCGTTATTGATTTTACAATTAGAACAACTAGTTACTGCAATCAATGCCTTGCTTTCATCCATTTTTCCTGCGCCTAAATAGATCATCTAATTAGTGAAATTGGTATAACTCTTAATCACAACAAATTTTCAAAAGGGGCTTATGCCCCTTTTGTGCTTTGATAATTTAATCTGATTTCATTGTTTTTTCAAAAAAGGCTTGCTGAAAATGATATTTAGACACTTTCTTATCCTTTTCATGCAGATCTTTTAAAGACGTTTCAGGTAAGTTATAACCATTTAATATCAAAACAAAAAGCCTATCTCCCTGTTTGCTGTTAACAACTCCCAATAGGTTGGCAACCC
Source organism: Psychromonas sp. (assembly GCF_983033635.1). NCBI lineage: Bacteria > Pseudomonadati > Pseudomonadota > Gammaproteobacteria > Alteromonadales > Psychromonadaceae > Psychromonas > Psychromonas sp. Next base: position 9,338 of record NZ_CEZLMY010000035.1, read on the forward strand.
CTTGCATTGAACCTGTTTTTGCAATCACTTTACCATTTAATAAATCGCCTCGCACACCTTGGTGATATTTTAATGTGCCATCTATTCCTGCCACCGAAAAGCTCGATAACAACTTTAATTTATGATCGTTTCGGTAAACATAGTTAAGCACTGACATAAATAGCTCGGCACTCATTAAATTGTGGCGCGATAACCCGGAACCATCCGCTAAATAAGCATTTTCAAGATCAATTCCATGCTCGTTTAATATCAATTTAAGTGCTTTTCCGCCATTACGAAAGTTACCCGCGGTCTTAAAATAAATTGCACCTAATGTTTTAAACAAACTATCTGCAATTAAATTATCAGACTCTTTCATCATTATCTGTAATAACTCATCCAGTAATGGCGATTGATGGCTGACTAAAATATCCTGAAAACCGTCAATGGCATTACTGTTATCAAGTTTGATTTCACCATTTAATATGATCCCCACATTTTCTAATTCAGATGCAATTATCTGCCGTGCATATGCAAATGGATCATTAACCGCAAAAGCCAAGCCAAACGGGCGATTACGCGGCACCATGCAGCCCCAGAGGTGATATCTATTTTGACTGTTACGAGTTACCTCAAGCGCGCAAAATTGTGCAGTGCGTTGCGCCTTAGTAACCACCGAAACATCACTGCTAATCTCAACGGGTTCATAATCAGGAATAAACAATGTTGCTTTTTTTGCATCGGGACGGCTTAAACTTAAATTGCCTAACACGCAGTTTTTGTTAACGATGATGGCATTGGAAGGTGCTGTATAACAGACGCCTAAATCATTCCAAGCCTGACCATTACTCCATTGGTAACCATCAAAATGTGACTGGTTAAGTAAAAAGTCACCAGATATCTGCTTTATACCTAAGCGTTTTAAGGATCTGAGCATGTCATTAATATTGCTTCGCAATAAAGTGGGGTCACCAACAAAACGAAATCCAAGATCCCCTTGATAGCGATTATTATTTATATTGTTTTTTTGTCCTTCGATGGTTGTTTGATAACGAAATTCTTCACCTAAATATAATTTAGAGGCTGTCGCCGTTAATAATTTCTGCATACTCGCAGGGGTGCGCAAAACCGTCTGCTGGTATTGTGCGATAACTTTATTTTTCACGGGATCAACCACCATATATGAAACTTGTGTGCCTTTGGGTAATAATGGATGCAAAGTTCCCCACTCACCAGCAAGCAAATTAATAGGCAAAATAAAAAGAATAAAACAGGAAAAGTGCTTAAACATAAAATGGACACCCCAAAAAAAAGAGAGATCACATCATAACGCCAATCTATAACGAAAACACTTAAACATGCAGAATTGATCCGATAGCGGTGGTATAATTTTTCCTATGTCACTGGTTAACCATGAGTCTGAAACGATGAATAACCCGCTATACCAAAAGAATATTATCTCCATCGCCGACCTTTCGCGCACTGATCTCGAACTTATCTTACAAACAGCTCTCTCATTAAAAGAAAGTCCACAACCTGAATTGTTAAAAAACAAAGTAATTGCCAGCTGTTTTTTTGAAGCGTCCACACGAACCCGTCTTTCATTTGAAACAGCAGTGCAACGCTTAGGTGGCAGTGTTATCGGTTTTGATAGCGGCGGTAATACCTCATTAGCACAAAAAGGGGAAACACTGGCAGATTCAGTTAAAGTGATCGCCTCTTACGCGGATGCCTTTTTTATGCGCCATCCACAAGAAGGAGCCGCTCGTTTAGCATCCGAATTTTCAGATGTTCCCGTTATTAATGGCGGTGATGGGGCGAATCAACACCCAACGCAAACCTTATTAGATCTATTTACTATTTACGAAACACAAGACACGCTGGATAACCTTAATATCGCATTTGTTGGTGATCTAAAATATGGCAGAACAGTACACTCTCTGGCACAAGCATTATCACTGTTTAACTGTAACTTCTATTTTATTGCCCCCGACGCATTAGCTATGCCTGACTACATACTTGAAGAGTTAAATGATAAAGGAATTAACTATTCAGTACATAAAAGCATAGAAGAAGTAATTGATTCACTCGATGTGTTATATATGACTCGCGTGCAAAAAGAGCGTTTTGATGAGACAGAATACCAACATATTAAATCCGCCTTTTTGTTAAATGCGCAAATGCTAGAAAATGTCCGTGAGAACTTAAAAGTATTACACCCGTTACCACGCGTAGATGAAATTCATAAAAATGTAGATGATACGCCTTATGCTTATTACTTTCAGCAGGCTCAAAATGGCGTTTATGCACGACAGGCTCTACTTGCCTTGCTGTTAACAAACCAATTTAAAACAAAAGCGTAAGGGAAAATGATGCAGAAAAAATTACAAGTCGAAGCTATTCAACATGGCTCAGTGATAGATCACATTCCCGCTCAGCAAGGCGTTAAGATCTTAAAGTTTTTTAAATTTACACAAACCAATGAAAAAATCACTATTGGACTAAATCTTCCAACCCACAATGGTAAAAGCAAAGATCTGATCAAGGTTGAAAACACTTTTATTAGCGATGCTCAAGCCAATCAGCTAGCGCTATTTGCACCTAATGCCACCATCAATCAGATAAAAGATTTTAAAGTGGTAAATAAGTTTCAAGTGCAACTGCCGAGCTCTTTTATTGGTGTGTTATCTTGTCCCAATAGCAACTGTATAAGCCATAATGAACCAGTTAAAACGCAGTTTTATGTCAATAACAACTCGGAACTTAAACTGAAATGCCATTACTGTGAAAAATCATTCAGTCGATCCTTTTTTAACGAGCTGGATTGATTATAAAGGGTTTGATTTTCATCACGAAACATTAAAACTGTGCTTTTGTTATAAAAACTAGATTGTAAATGAATAAGTTACGTTTATACTTACTATTACTTTTCTAATCATAGGCGAGCCTGATTATGCAATATAATACTTCTCTTCTTTGTGACATTTATGCCGATACCGTTGATGTTGTTGAACCTCTTTTAACCAACTTTGGGGGACGAAGCTCTTTTGCCGGTGAAGTTGTCACCGTAAAATGCTTTGAGTCAGTAGGGCTGATTTATAAAACCCTTGCTGAAAATGGGGCAGGGAAAATATTATTAGTTGATGGCGGTGGTTCATTACGTCGCGCATTAGTTAATGCAAATATTGCCGAGCTTGCAGTTGAAAATAGCTGGGAAGGTATTGTTGTAAATGGTTGTGTGCGTGAAGTTGATATTCTCGAAGAGTTAGATATCGGTATTCAGGCTATCACTGCAATTCCAGTCGGCGCTGAAGATAACGAAATTGGCGAAATTAATGCGCCGGTTAACTTTGCAGGCGTCACTTTTTTACCTGAAGATATTCTTTACGCAGACAGCACCGGCATTATTATTTCACCGGAGCCTTTAGCGATTGAAGAGATTGAAGAGATTGAAGAGATTGCAGCGGGATAGATAATTATCCGCTAATATGCAAAAGCCCAATTAATAATAATATTAATTGGGCTTTTTTATAACTGAGCGTTTTTAACAACTACATTCTTATTAAGTGTATTTACTTAATAATTGCGATTATACCGTCTCTTCTGCTTCTTCGATTTTGCCAACTAACGCACTCAGACGAGATTGCCATTGCTGGTGCTCTTCTGATAGTTTGATATTTTCAGCCTGTAAGTGTCCGTTTTTTTCTGCCAGGCCTTGTTTATCTACTTTTAATTCTTCGACTTCCATTTGCAGCAATGCAATTGTATCAACCGCATTTTGAATTTTGCTTTCTAACTTTTCCAATAGATCTAATGTCATCAACTCGCCCCTTAAAAGAATGTACTCTGTTCGATCCACTGAGAATAAGCATTCCCGCTTGCTTATTCAACCTTTGTTTTTAATTTAAGGGATATATTCTTAGATTTTCGTTAAATCTCACCACTCGTGTTACTCTATTTTTAACTTTTATAAAAATGAAATAAGAAACAATGCAGAACAAAATAAAACCAGGAAAGTACCGTCACTATAAAGGTAACCTATATCAAGTTGAGGGCTTAGCGACACACAGCGAAACAGAGGAGCTGATGGTAGTTTACCGCCCGCTGTATGGAGAGCAGTCATTATGGGTAAGACCGTTAACCATGTTCATTGAAGAGATCGAAATAGATGGTAAGAAGCAACCACGTTTTGCTTTTATTGAGGCCTAATATTGAGAAAATCATGGTGGTTAACTTAACCACCATCAGATTAACCGAGGTCTTGTTCCATTGAAAGTGACGGCATATCACAAGATGGTCTGCCAACGACTTTAGCCGGCACTCCGGCTACAGTTGTATGTGCAGGAACAGCATCTAAAACAACACTGCCGGCACCAATTTTTGCGCCAATACCAATTTCAATATTCCCCAGCACTTTAGCACCCGCCCCGATCATGACTCCTTGACGAATTTTAGGATGGCGATCGCCCCCTACTTTACCCGTACCACCTAAAGTCACACCTTGCAATATTGAAACATTATCTTCAATAACCGCCGTTTCGCCAACAACCACACCTGTTGCATGGTCAAACATAATACCTTTGCCGATCGTCGCAGCAGGATGAACATCAACCCCAAATAACTCAGAGCTACGATTTTGCAGGTATTGTGCAAGCGGGATGCGCTTCTCTTTCCACAACCAATTTGCAACACGGTGTACTTGAATAGCATGGAAGCCTTTTAAGTATAAAAGAGGAGTAGAATAATCTTCAACAGCAGGATCCCGCTCCTGAACAGCGATAATATCAGCCATTGCAGCATTAAGAATCTCAGGATCTTTGCTAAAGGCTTCTTCAATAACCTCCCGCACCAGAATGGCAGGCATAGTGTGGCTATCTAAACGATTTGCGAGTTGGTAACTTAGCGCTGACTTTAAGCTCTTATGGTTTAAGATTGTCGAATAAAAAAAGCTCGCCAAAATTGGTTCGTTTACGGAACAACTCCACGCTTCTTCTCTAATTTTTTTCCATAATTGCTGCTGAACCGCTTCCATTACTGAGTGTCCTTACTGACGTTGAAAGGCTGTGTTTCAAATTGTAATTTATGATTTTTCTTTTCTAATGGCACCACCGAGAGCGGATCCAGATGAATTAATATATCCGACTGTGGAAACTGTTTTTCTAACACAGCTTCTAAGCTATCAGCTTTAGCATGTGCTTCATACAAACTCTGATCATCATCAAGCTCTAAATGCAGCTGAATAAATTTAGTATTACCCGATTGTCGAGTGCGTAAATCATGCACTCCGCGGACACCTTCAATATGATAAGCCATTTTTACAATTTGCTCTTCTTCTGTTTTAGGCAATTGCTTATCCATTAGCGCATCAACCGACTGCATGCCGATTTCCCATGCGCCATGTAAAATATACAAGCTAACAGCAATAGCAAAAAGTCCATCCGCCCAATGCCAGCCGAGTCCTGCTAAAATGAGAGCTAATAATACCGCCCCATTTAATGCGATATCGGTTCGATAGTGCAGTGAGTCAGCTTTTATTGCCATACTTCCTGTTTTCTTTACGATATAAGATTGAAAAGAAACTAAAGCAATAGTAACCAGCACAGAGAAAATCATCACAGCAATACCAATATTAGAAGCGACGATTTGCTGATCATTAACCAATGCGGAAATACTATTAAACAACAAAAAAACAGCGGTTCCAGAAATAAACGCGGCTTGTGCCAGACCTGCAAGGCTTTCCGCTTTGCCATGACCAAAACGGTGCTCATCATCCGCAGGTTGCAGTGCAATTTTTATTGCCAACAGGTTGATTATTGAGGTAGTAACATCCATTAACGAGTCTGTTAATGCAGCTAAAATACTTGAAGAACCTGTTATTATCCAAGCGATCAGCTTGACGATAATTAATAAAGAAGCGGCAGCAATAGCAGCGCGCCCAGCAAGATTCACTAAACGCCCATATTCTTCTTGGCTAATATTTGTTTGCAAAAAAACACCTTCAATAAATCAATATGATGAAGGTGTTATTATAGCGAGTTTGCTCATTTAAACCAGATGCTATTATTTATTCTTCTTCTGACCTTTGCCTTGAGCCTGGTTTAGCATTTTTTCCTGCTGCTGAGCAAATAAAAGGTCCATTTTAGCTTGCTGCTCAGGCGTTAGTGAGTGATAAACTTCAAACATCATCTGCATTCTTTTAAGCTTTTTATCTTTTCTTAATGCATCCTTTGCATCAATCAAAGCCCCCGCTTGTTCTGCATCGAACTGTTCCGCTTTTAAAATTGCCATCTGACTATCATGGAAAGTACCTTTATTTGCCTGCTGCTGAGTACGGTAACTTTGCATAATAGTTTTTATTTCAAGTTGTTGCTCTGCTGTTAAATCAACTTGCTGAAGCATGGCTTTGAGTGGCATTGCATAAGAATTTCCTCCCTGGCCTCCTTGTTTTGCATAAACGCTGGAAAAGGTAAGCGGAAACACAACCGCAGCGATCATAACTTTTTTAAATAATGCATTCATAATAAAACCCTTTTGTAATGTAATTATTAATTATTTCTTGCTTAATAAGTATAAAACAACCGCAACAAAGTAGTGTCATGCGCAGGTAATGCTATGTAAAGAAGTGTAAATAATTATACAAAAAGCTAAAAACAGTGTTTAATAACCACATCAATAAAATATGCATTACGCTTACACTCTTTAACTACGAATGGATTTGAATTAGAGATGAATATCATTTTACTTTAACCTCTTCAGAAGTGACTTATACTTATGCAGAGGCATTTTTATTAAGGTCACAATATGAAAAACTTACTCTTAGTTGATGATGATAGAGAACTTGTTTCTTTACTTGCCGAATTCTTATCCCTTGAAAATTTCAATATCGCAACCGAACATGATGGTGAAAGTGGTTTACAACAAGCGCTCACAGGCAATTACGATCTGATTTTATTAGATGTAATGATGCCACGCATGAATGGTTTTGAAATGCTAAAATTATTACGTCAAAAAAGTGAAACCCCTGTACTAATGCTCACAGCTAAAGGTGATGAGATTGATAAAGTATTAGGGCTTGAAATGGGCGCTGATGATTACCTGGCAAAACCATTTAGTGAACGTGAACTACTTGCCCGCATTCGCGCTATTTTACGTCGAACGCAACACAAAAACTCGGAAAGCAAAAATAAAATCTGGCATTTAGACATTGAACTTTTTCCTGCTCAGCAACAGGCAGTTTGTCAGGACTTTACTATTGAATTGACGGGCACCGAACTGTTACTGTTAGAGAAATTTCTTCACCACCCTGGCGAACTGTTTTCAAAAGCAGAGCTTAGTGAGCAAGTGCTCGGTAAAAAACTACAACCTTTTGACCGCAGCATTGATATGCACTTAAGTAACCTAAGACGTAAGTTACCTGCTAGGCTGGATGGGCAAACACGCGTTAAAAACTTCAGAGGACGTGGTTACATGTGGTTAGAAGGTAACGCCATCTCAAAGGAAGCTAGCTAACTATCTATGCCGATTAAGCGCCTTATTTATAAGGCGCTTTATTTAGATAGTTTAAAAAGGACAACACAGTGCAATGGAATTCACTTAACTCATTATTTATCAAAATTTTTATCAGTTTTTGGTTGTTAATCTTACTGTTAACTACTGTTTTGATTTTGATACCTAAATTAGATGGGCGACAGCTGCAATCGATCACTACTAGTGATTTTAAAAGTTTGAAAAATCAGCAACAGCGTATTCAAAAATTTATCGAACGACACCCCAACATTACTCACAAGCAATTAATACACTTAGATCCAAGAAGAACACTGCGCAGCGTATATTTAACCGATCTGTCCGGACGCTTAATTAATGATCGCGCACCGAGAAAAATGCGCCAGTTCATTCTCGATAGTCAATCCCCCAACAAACCTCTAAAAAAAGTCCATAAGCGTAAAACCTACTTAGGTCCGATTCAGATCATCCATAATCAACAACCGTTGCTGCTATATTTCTCTTACCCGAATCAAAAAGAATCATTAGAGTTAATCGAATGGTTAATTGATAACCCATTATTATTGCTGTTCACCGCATTACTGGTTAGTACCCCTTTATGCGCCTTTCTCGCATGGCATTTAACTCAGCCATTACGTCAATTACAGGATGTAGCTAATAAAGTGGCACAGGGTGAACTCGATACAAGTTTTCCGGTTATTAAAAACAGCGATGAAATTACCCAGCTGGCCAGTTCAATGAAACTGATGGTACTTTCAGTAAAAAATATGCTTAACAACCAACAGCGTCTATTAAGTGATATCTCTCATGAATTGCGTTCACCGCTCACTCGTCTGGGTCTTGCACTAGCAATTAATAAAAAACGTGCAGGAGAAAGTAAAGAGTTACAACGTATAGAGCTGGAAATCGAAAGAATTGAGTTAATGATTGCAGAAATGTTAAATCTATCACGTATGCAATTAAGCCCTGAATACAAAGAAGATATTGCACTTAACGAGTTTTTAGAGGAGTTATTTTTAGATGCTGAGTTTGAAGCGAATGAAAACGGTAAAACGTTTATTTACCCGGTATTAGATAGCATCACTATTAATATCTACCCAGAGCTTGCTTACAGTGCTATCGAGAACATTATTAGAAATGCCATCAAATATGCAGAAAAAACTATCAGCATCGAAATTACGATTAACAAAAAAGAGATAATTTTAAGTATAAAAAACGATGGCCCGTTAATCCCAGAAAGTGAATTAAGCAATATATTCCGCCCATTTTATCGCCTTAATGAATCGCGCGAACGTGAAACTGGCGGTGCGGGATTAGGTTTGAGCATAGCTGAAAATGCGATGTTTAAACATGGCGGTAAAATTTGGGCGGAAAACATTGATAAACAGGTATGTATGCATTTACAATTCCCACGATTTTCATAATATAAAAATGAGATACTATGATTGAAGTAGCACTATTTGAACCTGAGATCCCGCAAAATACTGGCGCCATTATCCGTTTATGTGCGAATACAGGCTGTGTTTTACACTTAATTGAACCGTTAGGTTTTGATTTAGATGAGAAAAAAGTACGCAGAGCCGGGCTTGACTACCATGAGCTTACAAATGTTTATCGCCATAAAGATTATCAAGCCTTTTTGAAAGTTGTGGCAGGAAAAAATATTTATGCCTGCACAACAAAAACCACTAAGTTTCATCACCAAGCAAATTTTCAATCTGATGATGTTTTACTGTTCGGCCCGGAAACACGTGGTTTACCCGGTGAAATTCTTGATGCGTTACCTAGCGAGCAAAAACTGCGTATTCCAATGCGAGCGGAAAGTCGCTCTATGAATTTATCCAATGCTGTATCAGTATTCGTTTATGAAGCCTGGCGCCAGCTTGATTTTACAGGCGCGGTTTAAGTCATTAAATTCAAATTAACTCAGGCTGGATTTCCCCAGCCTGAGCTAATTTGCTTACGGGCTCTTTTACAAATCCTCTGGCTGTAATAACTCCACCAGCATCTGCACGCTTCGATTCCCCCTAAATTCGTTGATATCTAAACGATAAGTACAATACACACTTTTTACCAATGGGTTAGGCCAAAATTTAATATCGACATTAAATGCAATGGCATCAACTGTTTTATCACCCACTTGCAGGGTCATTTTAAGATGCTTACTGGCAACTAATCGTTGTTGTAACAATTTAAATGAACCATCAAAAAGTGGAGCAGGGAATCCCTGCCCCCAAGGCCCAGCATCCCGTAACTCTTGCGCTTGCGCCAGGTTAAACTGCTGCGCACTTAACTGCCCGTCAGAAAGCATCACATTATTGAGAAGCTCAGCTGCAACTTGTGCTTCTAATACTTCATTTAATATTTTATCAAACAATTTGAAGTCAGCTTCTTTTAATGAAAGGCCGGCAGCCATCGCATGACCACCAAATTTCAAAATAACATTGGGTATTTTTTTATCCACTAAATCCAGTATATCGCGAATATGCACACCAGGAATTGAACGTGCCGAAGCTTTTATTTCCCCATTAGCAGCTTTCGCAAAAACAAATGTAGGACGGTAATAAGATTCTTTGATTCGAGATGCGACCAAACCAATTACACCTTGATGCCACTGCGGATCAAATAAACAGATCGCATGGGGGAGCTGCTCTTCATCAATATGCAAATTTTGCAGGGTTTTTAATGCTTCATCCTGCATGCCCTGCTCGATTTCCTTGCGAGATTGATTTAACGCATCAAGTTCATTGGCAAGAATATTAGCCTGCTCCACGTTATCGCATAATAACAGCTCCACACCATAACTCATCTCATCTAAGCGACCAGCTGCGTTTAATCTTGGTCCTAATGAAAAACCCAAGTCACTGGCAACAAGCTGTGCCTGATTGCGCTTAGCAACACTAATCAACGCACTGATACCTACGCGGCAAACACCCGCACGAATACGTGCTAAACCCTGCTGAACCAAGGTGCGGTTATTTGCATCAAGCACAACCACATCAGCCACAGTGCCTAATGCGACAATATCTAACAAAGATGCTAAATTCGGTGCTTGTATATTCGCAAAAGAGCCTTTGTCTGACATAAATGCGCGCAGTGCCAGCATCACATAAAATGCGACCCCCACCCCCGCTAAATTTTTACTTGCAAAGTCACAACCTGCTTGATTGGGATTAACAATGGCATCTGCTTCTGGTATCTGTTCACCAGGAAGGTGATGGTCAGTAACTAATACTGTTAACCCCTGCTCTTTAGCATACGCCACACCGCTAATACTTGAGATGCCGTTATCAACAGTCATTAATAGTTGCGCACCTTTGCTAATCGCTAAATCAACAATTTCAGGACTTAATCCATAACCATAATCAAAACGATTGGGAATAAGGTAATCAATATTAGTAAAGCCTAACATGCGTAGCGCAAGAATACTCAGCGCAGTGCTGGTTGCTCCATCGGCATCAAAGTCCCCGATTACAATAATTTTTTGTGAAGATAATAAAGCTTGATATAACAACTCACAGGCTTGATGAATGCCTTTTAATTGTTTGCTTTGCAATAAACTTTTGGTACTGGTATCTAATTCACTTTCGCTTGTAATACCGCGATTGGCATAGAGTTGTTTTAATAGTGGAGAGCAGGAAAGATTAAGAAAGCCAGAGTCAACAAAGCTTCGATTTTTTACTTGAATAGAGGCCATAAAGAATAGCAATACTCCGATTAAGAAAGTAGGGATGCAATTGCTATAAACTGCATTAATAAGAGAATATCAATGCAGTTTATATCATTATTAAAGTGTGTATTGCTTTTATTTTTGCTCTAACAACTGAATTAAACGTTCGGCAGGTAAGTAACCAGGCTTAAGAGAGCCGTCTTCTAAAACAATTGCAGGCGTACCGCTAACACCAAAAAACAGACCTAATTCATATTGCTCTTTTACCGTGTTGTCACAGGTTTTAGGTTCAATTGCACGACGTTTTTTGGCGTTATCCATAGCCAGCTTTTGATCATCTGCACACCAGATAGAAACCATAGAATTATATGTTGAAGACTTTAAGCCGCCACGCGGGAAAGCTAAGTAACGCACTGTAATACCTTGTTTATGGTAATCAGCCATTTCAGCATGTAATTTCTGACAGTAACCACAGCTAGTATCGGTGAAAACAGTAATAACATGTTTCTCTTGCGGCGCTTTATAGATAATCATATCTTTTTCAAACGCTTTTAATTTGTTTTTACGTAGCGCCACTAAGCTTTTTTCAGAGATATTTTCCATATCATTATCTAAATCGTAAATATTGCCATGCACTAAAAATTGTGCGTTTTTACTAACGTAATAAACGCCCCTATCTGTTAATACTTCATATAAACCATCAACAACGAAAGGGCTTACAGAAGTCACCTGTATTTGCAGCGCACTCATTTTTGCCGTTATTTTATCAACCGCCGCTTTATCAACCGCTTGTGCCGCAAAAGAAAAAGAGGTGAAAACTAACATTGCAACCATAGTTACAATGCGTTTTTTAAACAGATTCAAAGACATATACAACCCTTAAGATTAAATTAGTATTTAGTAAATTAGCGATATACTCAAACCACTGAATGTACCTGAGTATGCCTAGAAATGAGTTCCTTGTGAATTTTTTTCTGTGTATTGATGCAATAGTGTTGAATCAGTTAGATAATTAAGCTCTCGGGTGATGCTCCTGATGCAACTCTTTCAATCTGTCTTGAGCGATATGGGTATAGATCTGCGTTGTTGAAAGATCACTATGCCCTAATAACATCTGCATAACTAGTAAGGTCCCAGCTCCGTAGCATAATTTAATACGGAAATTGAATTAACAGCCACTAAGCTCCTGAGTGATACTCCTGATGCAGCTCTTTTAGCCTATCTTGCGCAATATGCGTATAAATCTGCGTTGTTGAAAGATCACTATGCCCTAACAGCATTAGCATAACTCGTAAGGTTCTAGCGCCGTAGCATAATTTAACAGCCACTAAGATCTTGGATGATGCTCCTGATGTAACTCTTTTAGCCTATCTTGAGCAATATGGGTGTAAATTTGCGTTGTTGAAAGATCACTATGCCCTAATAACATCTGTACAACACGTAAGTCCGCACCATAGTTTAATAAGTGTGTTGCAAAAGCATGACGCAGTACATGAGGTGATAATGCCTCTTTATCTATGCCGCAAACCTGCGCATAAAATTTAATACGATGCCAGAATGTCTGCCGTACCATCACGTTACCACGGCGACTTGGAAACAGGATATCACTGCTTTGTCCCTTTAACAGTTCAGACCTCGTCTCATCAAGATAACGTTCAAGCCAATACACGGACTCTTGACCTAATGGTACTAGACGTGTTTTATTACCTTTACCGGTAACACGTACCACACCTTGTTGTAAATTTATCTCCCCCATAGTCAGTCCCACCAACTCCGAGACACGCAAACCGGTTGCATATAACAGCTCTAACATAGCTTTATCACGAAATTGCACGCTATCCGTTAAATCAGGGGCCGATAACAAACCATCAACTTCTGACTCAGACAGTGATTTTGGCAGGGGTTTAATTGTTTTTGGACTTTGCAATTTAGCACTCGGATCATCACTGCGCATTTTCTCTCGGCATAAATATTGATAATAACGGCGCAGAGCGCTCATTAAACGGGCTGTGGAGCTATTTTTATACTCTTTTTCACTATTTAAACGAAAACTAAAATAGTCACTTAAATCTACAGAGCTGGCATCAGCCAATATCTGTCCTCGACTTTCTAAAAACAGCTCAACCAAACGCAAATCATGGCGGTAAGAATCAAGCGTATTTTTTGAGAGCCCTCTCTCCAACCATAATGAATCTAAAAATTGGTCAATAGTTAATTCTTCCATTAAACTCTCCTTCTCTTTATTTATAAGGTTTTATTATGAAAATCGGTTTGTTTTATGGCTCTAGTACTTGTTATACCGAAATAGCAGCTGAAAAAATTCAAGCAGTTATTGGTGCCGATATTGTGGATCTATTTAATATAAAAACCGAGCCTCTTAGCAAGATAAATAATTACGACATTCTGATTTTAGGTATTTCTACTTGGGATTACGGTGAATTACAGGAAGATTGGGGCGCAATTTGGGATGAACTTGAGTCAGTTAATATAAAAGACAAGATTGTTGCCCTATATGGTTTAGGAGACCAGGAAGGATATGGGGAGTGGTTTATTGATGCAGTTGGCATGTTACACGACAAATTAATCACACAAGCACCAAGATTTATCGGTTACTGGCCGACAGCAGGTTATCAGTTTACGGCATCCAAAGCATTAAACGCAGACGGCACGCAGTTTCTAGGGCTGGCACTTGATGAAGACTCTCAATATGAGCTCAGTGATCAGCGCATTGAACAGTGGTGTTTACAAATTTTACAGGAGATAGAATTACTAATGTAATTGGGCTTATTTTCACTCGCATTTGCGGCTAAATTAAAATAGCTCTTGCTGGTCAAATTCTAACATTGTTGATCAAAAGACGAACATTAAAGCACAATATGGTGCATTTCCCCCCATCCAGATCACAGTTCAAGCAATACTTTTTAGTTATTTAATTTCAGTATCGTTACTATTCTGATCCAGATCAATCAGCTTTTTAACTCTTCCGATAAGCTACGCCAAATTATTTGATAGTATTAATGAATTGCCCAATTTTTATGTGAAATTCACTAGTATTATTTAACTTTTTCATTTTAATCAAGACTCACCAACAGTAAGGGAGTACCTCGTACCATGTCGGACGAAAACAAAAACGCGAGTTATCGCGAATTGCACAAACCAGCAAGCGAGTTTGAAACTCGTTCGGATTACCTGGATCATGAACTTCAAATAATGAAACCACGTCGTTACGCGCTAAACTTACCTGGTCGCGACTTCCGTTTTGAGTGGGAAGATCTTGTACCCGCTATTGCTGGTACTATTGGTATTATCGCAATGTATTCTGCAGTAATGATGTCATGGGCTGACGGTTTAACACAAGCTTGGCCACATATCACTTTAGGTAAAGAATTTGCTATCGAAGTAGCTCGTGTAGAGATGCTTATTCCAGCATTATTATTCTGTGTTATCGCATCAGGTTTTCTTAATCCACGCGCTAACTTAGCTGGTAACCATGGCCCAATGATCCCATTAATTGGCGCAATTGCATTGGCCGGTGCTCATCCACTTGCTTTAGCAATTTTGCTGGGGGTATTTGGTCTAATACTGAGTTACTTTAAAGGTGGTTCGAAACTAGTTAACTTAACCAGTGACGGGGTTGCGGGTGGTTTATTGGTCTTCCTTGGCTTTGGTGGCACCCTCTCTATGATTACAGGTATTCAATCATGGGGCAAAGGACTTGAATCTGTTGAGCACGGTGTTACAGCAGGCAGCATGGGGTATATCGGCCTAGTGGTTTTAGCTGCTACAGTCATACTATATGCTTACCTTGCAAAAATTAATAAACGTTGGTTAGCTATTCCAGCCTGTGCGATAACCGGTCTTGTGGTTGCACTTCTTTGTGGTGCAGGATTTGACATCGTCTTCCAAACGGAGATGGGGTTACCTAACTTGAATCCAGTTTACTGGTGGGGTAGTACAACTGAAGGTTGGATGTTGGGTCTACCTAACTTACAACACTTTATTGCATCACTGCCATTTGCTATTTTAGCAGTTGCTATGTGGTCACCAGACTTCTTAGGACACCGTATATTCCAAGAACTTAACTACCCTAAAAATACTGATAAAGTATTAATGGATGTTGATGATACGATGACTATGTGTTCTATTCGTCAAATAGTAGGTACAGCGGTGGGTGGTGGTAACATTACTTCAAGCTGGGGAACATACATGATCCCAGCCGCTATCGCTAAACGCCCAATTCCAGGAGGCTCGATAATTCTTGGTTCACTGGTAATTATCATTGCTATTTTAGGTTTCCCAATGGATGTTGCGGTATGGCCTCCGGTAATGAAAATTGCATTGCTAGTGGGTGTGTTTTTACCGCTACTTGAAGCGGGTATGCAAATGATTAAAAATACCAAAGACTCTCAGTCTGCAGGTATCTGTATATTTGCAGCTGCGGTTACTAATCCCGTATTAGCATGGGCACTAACCATGTTGCTTGATAACAATGGTCTTATCGGTGATAAAGAACGTGCTAATAAACTTTCATTCTTAGATAAAGTTATTATCCCAGGCTCTGTATTTGTCATCTGTTTAGGTGCAATGCTTGCAGTAGGTATGCTTGAAGGTAAATATGGTATTCCAGCATTGCTTTAATGTAACTTGCTGAGAATAACAAAAAGGCGACTATCGTTAAGATAGTCGCCTTTTTTTATACCCAAGTGGAAGGGTTAAACAAATTTATTGATTGAGCACAGTGGCAAAGAACTTAATCAGACAACTATTATTTAAGATTGAGCACGTAAATCGATTACCAAATCACTGGAAATATCCTGCAATGAATTGATCAGCTGCTCTTTATTAAAGTTATCGGAAACGGCAATTTTAAATTGACTGGTAAATACTGTGCCACTAATATCCGCTAATCCTAAACGGTGACACTCCATATTCTCTACCTTAATACTATTTTCACTTAATACCTGTGAGATATCATTAACTAAGCCAGGGCGATCTTTCGCATCAATACTTAAATCCAGGTGCGTGTGTTTTTGTTGAGTAATTGAACCTAAAACAGCTGCTTCAACATTAATTGCCAATGATTTAAAATCAGCAATGAGCTTTTCCACATGCGCTGATGCAATTTCAATTTTGATCAATCCTGCAAAATAATCATCAATATGGCTAATTTTACTATTTAACCATTTACCACCTAGTGCATGGGTTTTTTCTGATAATACTTTAACTAAATCAGCTTGATTTGAGCCATTAACAGTTACCATTATTTGAACATTCATAGACTTACTCCCAATAGATGATTTATCACGGTTAAATAGATAATTCATTGTTAATAAAGAAACTTATACTTTTAGTGTATAACCAAATAAATCATAAAGCACAATAAAAGTTATGCGCGCAATCACAACTAATAAAACGATGCAGAAGCAGTTGATAAACGTACAGGAAAATGATTTATCCATTACATGACAATGGTTTTCAATCACGCCATTTAGAAAAAAAATAACGTAAATATCACCTTTTTTCACAAGAAACAGCGTAAAAAAGAACAAAAAAGGCAGAAAACACCAAAAACTGTAATAAAATTACAGCTTTTTCCCAGGGGTTGATTTAAATCAATTTTATTGCATAATCCATTTGTTAGACTCAATTGCACTCAATTAATAGGTTAAAATCTTAGATGCGAGCAGAAAATAAAATTGATGAGTTACTTCCTCATCAAATTACAGAAAAAGCCGATAATGTTGCCTATAGCAAAGCAACCAAAGCCTTCCTCTCAGCTTTTTATCTCGCCGTTACTGCCGGCATGTTTATCAGTCTCGCATTTATTTTTTACGTTACAGTTACAACTGGCAGCCAGGATCTTGCATGGGGCATTAAAAACTTTATAGGCGGCCTGGCATTCAGTCTTGGTCTTCTCTTAGTTGTGGTTGTCGGCGGCGAACTATTTACCAGCAATACTCTTACTCTTATTGCCAAAGCCAGTCAGCGAATTACCAGCGCACAAATGCTAAAAAACTGGCTGGTTGTTTATTTTGGTAACTATATTGGTGCTACTTTTTTAGTTTTCCTTGTATTCTTTGCGGGGTTATATAATGCAGACAATGGACAATGGGGACTAACCGCATTACAAATTGTTCAACATAAACTTCATCACTCATTTACAGAAGCGGTTGCACTTGGTATTTTATGCAACATTATGGTCTGTCTTGCAATTTGGATGGCTTTTGGTGCGCGCAGTGTCACAGATAAAATGTTTGCAGTCCTACTGCCAGTTGCTATGTTTGTATCTTCAGGTTTTGAGCACTGTATTGCGAATATGTTTATGGTGCCCACAGGCATTTTAATCCAGCATTTTGCTCCAGCTGAATTTTGGCTTTCAATTGGCCATAACGCCAGTGAATTTGCAGACATAACGACCATGAACTTTATAATTAACAATTTAATCCCCGTGACCATCGGCAATATTATCGGTGGAGGCGTAATCGTTGGTTTGATGCATTGGATGATCTATCTGCGTCCGGCACAAAAAAACAAAATAAATTTATAATTACATTTAATTTTTAATCTCTAACTATAAAGGTAAATCTTTATGACTAAACTTAACGAAGACTTTTTATCAGCATGGAACGGTTTTGCTGGTGATACTTGGAAAACTGAAGTTAATGTTCGCGACTTTATCCAAAAAAACTACACCCCTTTTGAAGGTGATGAAAGCTTCCTAGCAGGTGCAACTCCAGCAACTGATACGCTTTGGGAAAAAGTAATGGTTGGTATCAAACAGGAAAACAGCACACATGCTCCTGTTGATTTCGATACAGATCTTGTTTCTACAATTACTTCTCATGACGCTGGTTACATCGATCAAGGTCTAGAAACAATTGTTGGCTTACAAACTGACGAGCCTCTAAAACGTGCGATTATCCCTAACGGCGGTATTCGTATGATCGATGGTTCTTGTAAAGTTTACGGTAAAGAATTAGATCCTACGATCAAAAAAACTTACTCTGAATACCGCAAAACACATAACCAAGGTGTTTTCGATGTTTACACTGGTGACATCCTTAAATGTCGTAAATCTGGCGTATTAACAGGTTTACCAGATGCATACGGCCGTGGTCGTATTATTGGTGATTACCGTCGTATTACACTATACGGAATCGACTTCCTAATGGCTGAAAAAGCATCTCAACATAAGAGCTTAGAAAAAGATCTTGTTGCAGGTGAAACATTAGAAGACACAATGAAACTGCGTGAAGAGATCTTCGAGCAATACCGTGCTTTAGGTCAAATGAAAGAGATGGCTGCTAAATACGGATCTGATATCTCTGGTCCTGCTACTAACGCTAAAGAAGCTATCCAGTGGACTTACTTTGGTTACCTGGCTGCAATCAAATCTCAAAATGGCGCGGCAATGTCATTTGGTCGTACAGCATCATTCTTAGATATCTTCATCGAGAAAGATCTTCAAGAAGGTAAAATCACTGAGACTGAAGCTCAAGAGCTTATCGATCACCTGGTAATGAAGTTACGTATGGTTCGTTTCCTGCGTACTCCTGAGTATGATGATCTGTTCTCTGGTGACCCTATCTGGGCTACTGAGTCTATCGGTGGTATGGGTGTTGATGGTCGTACGCTTGTTACTAAAAACAGCTTCCGTTTCCTACACACACAATACACTATGGGTCCTTCTCCAGAGCCGAACATCACTGTTTTATGGTCTGAAGAGTTACCAATCAACTTCAAAAAATACTGTGCAAAAGTATCTATCGATACTTCTTCTATCCAGTACGAAAATGATGACCTGATGCGTAACGACTTCGACAACGATGATTATGCTATCGCTTGTTGTGTATCACCAATGATTGTTGGTAAGCAGATGCAGTTCTTCGGCGCGCGTGCAAACCTTGCTAAAACTCTTCTTTACGCAATTAACGGCGGTGTTGATGAGAAGTCTAAAGCACAGGTTGGTCCTCGTACTCTTCCAGCAATCACTGCTGAAGTATTAGATTACGATGAAGTTTACTCAAACCTTGATCACTTCATGGACTGGTTAGCTGAAACTTATGTGACTGCACTTAACTGTATCCATTACATGCACGACAAATACAGCTACGAAGCGTCTCTAATGGCTCTTCATGACCGTGACGTTGAACGCACAATGGCATGTGGTATCGCGGGTCTTTCAATTGCAGCTGACTCATTAGCGGCAATCAAATACGCAACTGTTAAACCAGTTCGTGACGAAGACGGCATCGCAACTGATTTCGAAATTGATGGTGATTACCCTAAATTTGGTAACAACGATCCACGTGTTGATGATATCGCTTGTGAACTTGTTGAAAGCTTCATGAAGAAAATTCAGTCTCGTAAAATGTACCGTAACGCACGTGCTACACAGTCTATCCTTACTATTACATCTAACGTTGTATACGGTAAGAAAACTGGTAACACGCCTGACGGTCGTCGTGCTGGTACTCCTTTTGCACCAGGCGCAAATCCGATGCACGGACGTGATGAAAAAGGTGCAGTTGCATCATTAACATCAGTTTCTAAACTACCGTTCTCATACGCACAAGATGGTATCTCTTATACTTTCTCTATCGTGCCAAATGCATTAGGTAAAACTGACGACGCACAAAAAGCTAACTTAGCGGGTCTAATGGACGGTTACTTTAAGCACACACCTGAAATTGAAGGTGGTCAGCACTTAAACGTAAACGTAATGAACCGTGAAATGTTATTAGATGCAATGGAAAATCCTGAGAAATACCCTCAGTTAACTATCCGTGTATCTGGTTACGCAGTTCGTTTTAACTCGCTAACTCAAGAACAGAAAAACGACGTTATCGCTCGTACGTTCACAGCGACG
>NZ_CEZLMY010000036.1:0-29158 GCF_983033635.1 Psychromonas sp.
AACTGCAAACCTACTTTTAAAGCGTCGAGTTTCGCCTGTATCCGGGGTGTTTGTTGTATCGATATTCGGTATCGATGGAAAAATTTATCAGGGGGTTGCGAATATTGGGCAACGTCCAACTGTACAAGGTATTCGCCAGCAGTTAGAAGTGCATATATTTGACTTTAATGCGGACCTGTATGGAATGCAGTTAGAAGTGGTATTAGAAAAAAAATTACGCGATGAAGTGCGTTTTAATTCATTTGCAGAATTAAAAATTCAGATAGATAAAGATATCAAGTTGGCCAAACAATGGCATCAAAATAAATCGTAATTAAACATTATGTTAATGGAAAATAGAAATGAGTGACTACAAAGATACGTTAAACCTACCTAAAACAGGTTTCCCGATGCGTGCAAATCTTGCCAATCGTGAACCTAATATGTTGAAAAACTGGTACAGCAAAGATCTTTACCAAAAGATCCGTGCGGCTAAAAAAGGTAAAAAAACATTCATTCTGCACGACGGTCCTCCGTATGCAAATGGTGATATTCATATCGGTCACTCCGTTAATAAAATTTTAAAAGATATTATTATCAAATCAAAAACGCTTTCTGATTTTGATGCGCCGTACATTCCAGGTTGGGATTGTCATGGTTTACCAATTGAATTAAAAGTAGAGCAGAAAGTAGGTAAGCCGGGTAAGAAAGTAACAGCAGCCGTTTTCCGTCAAAAATGTCGTGAATATGCCGCGCGCCAAGTTGATGGTCAACGTAAAGACTTTAAACGTCTGGGGGTGTTAGGTGAGTGGGAAAACCCATACTTGACCATGAATTTTGACACTGAAGCAAACATTGTTCGCGCACTGGCTAAAATAATAAAAAATAATCATCTGCATAAAGGTTCGAAACCTGTGCATTGGTGTACAGACTGTGGCTCTGCGCTAGCCGAGGCTGAAGTTGAATATGAAGATAAAAAATCACCCGCAATTGATGTAGCCTTTACTGCGGTAAATCCAGAGCAAGTTATCAGCTGTTTTGAGCCTCAATCCGATGATTTAGGTCATGGTGATGTTTGTCTTGTTATCTGGACAACAACGCCGTGGACACTGCCTGCTAACCGTGCAGTTGCACTGGCAGAAAAAGTTGAATACTCATTAGTGCAGGCGGGTGAACGTCGTTTAATTTTAGCAACACATCTGGTTGCTGATTGTTTGGCGCGTTATGACGTTGAAGAGTTTAAAACGTTAGCGATTTGTACGGGTATTGATTTAGAGAATAAGTTATTCAATCATCCCTTCTTAAAAATAGAAGTACCATCGATTGTTGCCGATCACGTTACAACGGACGCGGGTACCGGTTGTGTACATACCGCACCTGGTCATGGTCAGGACGATTACTCTGTTGGTTTACGTTATAATTTAGAAGTAGCGAACCCAGTTGGGGATAACGGTGTATTTAGAGATGACACTGAGTTTTTTGCTGGTTTACATGTTTTCAAAGCAAATGACCGTGTTGTTGAAGTACTGCAGGAACATAATGCATTGTTATGCCATAAGCCGTTATTACACAGTTACCCGCACTGTTGGAGACATAAAACACCGATCATCTTCCGTGCAACGCCGCAGTGGTTTATCTCAATGGATCAAAAAGGTCTGCGAGACAGCGCATTAGGTGAAATCAAAGAGGTTAAATGGATCCCAAGCTGGGGACAAAACCGCATCGAAAAAATGATCGAAAACCGTCCGGATTGGTGTATCTCTCGTCAACGTACCTGGGGTGTGCCGATTACACTGTTTGTGAATAAAGAAACAGATGAGTTACACGAAAACAGTGTTGAGATGATGGAGCTTATCGCCCGTAAAATAGAAAAAGAGGGCATTCAAGCTTGGTGGGATCTCGAGCCTGAAAGCCTGTTAGGTTTTGAAGCAGATCAATACCGCAAAGTGACTGATACTTTGGATGTTTGGTTTGACTCTGGCACAACACACGCAGCAGTAGTTGCTGTACGTGATGAATATACTCAAGAGTCTGGTGAGCAAGCACAAATTGATATGTATCTGGAAGGTTCAGATCAACATCGTGGTTGGTTCCAATCTTCACTGATGACCAGCATGGCGATCAATAATAAAGCGCCATATAAAGAGGTATTAACACACGGGTTTGTGGTTGATGGACAGGGCAAGAAAATGTCTAAGTCTTTAGGCAATGTTATGTCTCCACAAACAGTTATGAATAAACTTGGTGCAGATGTGCTACGTTTATGGGTCGCTTCAACAGACTACACTGGCGAAATTACTGTTTCCGATGAGATCTTAAACCGTAGTGCCGATAGCTATCGCCGTATTCGTAATACATCACGTTTCTTATTAGCGAATTTAAATGGTTTTGAGCCAAGTACCGATCTGATCGCACCTGAAGAGATGGTTGCACTGGATCGCTGGATTGTTGCACAAACCTTAACCCTGCAAAATGATGTGATTGAAGCATACGAAAGCTACAACCTGCATGTTGTTTACCAAAAAATCATGCACTTCTGTTCAATTGAGCTAGGCAGTTTTTACTTAGATATCATTAAAGATCGTCAATATACAGCCAAAGCAGATAGTAACGCACGTCGTAGTTGTCAAACTGCACTGTTCCATATCGCGGAATCATTAGTGCGATTAATGGCACCAATTCTAAGTTTTACCGCGGATGAAATTTGGGGACGTATGCCGGGACAGCGTGATGAATTTGTATTCACGGGTGTTTGGTATGATGGTTTATTTGCTCTTTCTGATAACGAAGCGCTAAGTAACGAATCATGGGCGAGTTTATTATCTGTTCGTGCAGAAGTGAATAAAGCATTGGAGCTAGCACGTAAAGAGAACGTGATTGGTGGCGGTCTTGAGGCGGAAGTAACACTTTATGCTTCGCCGGAACTAACAACATTATTAGCAAGCTTGGAAGATGAGTTACGTTTTGTATTAATCACCTCTAAAGCTGCTGTTAAACCATTATCAGAAGCACCAACAGATGCGATTGCAACTGAAGTTAAAGGGTTATCGGTCAGTATTGCTAAAAGTGCCGCTGCAAAATGCGCACGTTGTTGGCACCATAATGAAGAAGTTGGTAAGCATGAAGCTCACCCTGAATTATGCGGCCGTTGTGTAACAAATATTGACGGCGTCGGTGAAGTACGTAAATTTGCTTAATCAGCGATAAAGAAAAATCGAACTTAAACGCCTTAGTTATGAAAATGATTTAAGGCGTTTTTTTTAGGGCTTTATTTTTATTAAGGATAAAAAATGACAGAAAGAGTAGAGAGATCCGGACTGCGTTGGTTATGGCTTTCAGCGATAATGTTTATTATTGATCAAGTCACTAAATACTGGACAGTAAAATCTTTAGATTTGCATGAATCATATCAAATACTGTCATTCTTTAACTTCACCTATGCGCGCAATTACGGTGCGGCTTTTAGCTTTTTGGGTGATGCGGGTGGCTGGCAGAAATACCTGTTTACAGCGATCGCTTTTGCTGTTTCAGCTTATCTGATTTATTCATTAAAACGAAACAGTCAGGCTCAACGCTGGACAAATATCGCCTTTGCTCTGATTTTAGCGGGCGCACTTGGTAATGTGACGGATCGTTTGATGTTTGGTTATGTGGTTGATTTTTTAGATTTCGATTTAGGTTTTTATCGTTGGCCAACCTTTAACGTTGCAGATATCGCAATTTTTATCGGTGCAGCCATGATTATTTTAGAATCATTTTTTTCACCGGAAAGTAAAAATAAAGCGCAAGTTAAAGGTGAGCAGAATGAGCAGAGCTAAAAGCAATTCGATTAAAGAAAATAGCGAAGTCCTGATGCATTTTTCAATTCGTTTAGCAGATGGCTCTGCCGTTGATAGTAGCAAAGTGAATAATAAACCGGCCAAATTTGTAATGGGTGATGGTAGTTTAACGCCTGGTTTTGAAGATTGTCTGCTGGGTTTAATCGAAGGTCAGTCTGAGATATTCACACTTGCGCCGGAGTCGGCCTTCGGTCTGCCAAATCCGGATAATATCCATCATCTTGAATTGAGTAAATTCAGCAGTGACGTACCCGCTGAAGTGGGCACTATTATCAGTTTCACCCAGCCGGATGGTAGTGAAATTCCCGGCATTGTTCGCGAGGTGGTTGCTGATAGTGTCACTGTAGATTTTAATCACCCGCTTGCTGGGCAAACGTTAACATTTGCAGTTGATGTGTTAGAAGTGTTGAATTAATAGTGATTATTTAGAGGTTATCGATGAAAATTATTTTAGCCAATCCGCGTGGTTTTTGTGCTGGAGTGCACCGCGCCATTTCAATTGTAGAGCGAGCACTGGATCTTTTTACACCACCCATTTATGTTCGCCATGAAGTTGTACATAACCAATATGTGGTTGACGGCTTAAAAGCTCGTGGCGCGGTATTTGTCGAAGAGCTGGATGAAGTGCCGGATAACCATATTGTTATTTTTAGTGCTCATGGTGTGCCACAGGCTGTACGTGCCGAGGCCAAACGCCGTGAGTTAAAAGTGTTTGATGCAACTTGTCCGTTAGTGACCAAAGTACATATGGAAGTAACACGCGCCAGTCGCCGAGGGCAAGAGTGTGTTTTGATTGGTCATCAGGGGCATCCCGAAGTGATTGGTACAATGGGCCAATATGATAATCAAGCTGGTGGTATTTACCTGGTTGAATCGCCTGAAGATGTGGCCAAGCTGCAGGTTAAAAATCCACAAAGCTTATGTTACAGCTCGCAAACCACCTTATCAGTTGACGACACTTTCAATATTATCAATGCGTTACGTGATAAATTTCCTGAAATTGAAGGGCCTCGTAAAGATGATATCTGTTATGCCACTCAGAATCGCCAGGATGCAGTTAAGGAGCTTGCGCAAAAAACCGATCTTGTTTTAGTCGTTGGTTCACCAAATTCATCCAACTCCAATCGTTTACGAGAAAAAGCCAGTTATATCGGTGTTAATTCATACCTTATTGATAATGAGACTGATATTGATTGTGCTTGGTTTGAAAACGTTAATGTTGTGGGGGTCACAGCAGGTGCATCGGCACCTGAAGTTTTGGTCAAAGCTGTGATTGATAAACTAAAAACCTTAGGCGGCAGTGTGGTGATTGAAAACCCCGGTGTAGAAGAAAACACCGTATTTGAAGTACCTGCTGAATTACGTATCAAGCAGGTAGACTGAAAAACAACCATTCAAGTTCACTTTTTTTAAACTTTTCCTTTTTATTTTTTTTGTTGCAAGGGTATGCTAGCGCCGTCTTAAAAACATGATTAGCAGGGAGGCATCATGAGAGCGCAGGGGTTTAGTTTACTTGAAGTAATGATAAGCAGTTTTATTTTAGCAATTGGCATTTTAGGCCTCGCTGGGATGCAGTCGGTTGCGGTTAAATCTGTCACTGAAGTACAACAAAGAACGTTGGCGAACTCGCTGCTTGTTGATATAACGGAGCGCATGCAGTTAAATAATGTGTGGTTAACAAACAGCGCAAATGATTACGCGACCCCTAGCCTGCAAGCCGCCCAGTTAAGGGCTCCCCCATGTGTTACAGATGGCACTTTTTCAAATTGTACCGGTGAACAGATTAAACAAAACGATCTGTTTGAGTGGCGGCAGAAACTGCTTGCTGCCCATGTTAATAATAACTCTGCTCATGGTTTAATTGATGCCGATGCTTGTATAAGCGCGCCTGATGAGAAAGGTAAAATTACCGTTGTTTTATCTTGGCTTTCTACATTGAAGAGCAGTGATGCAGCCGCTAACGCTTCCCCTAGCAGTATTTATGCAACTTGTGGCACATCTGGCAAATATCGTCGCCAAATATCTGTTCAATCTTTTATTAGCCAATCCTGATGATTATTTTTCCTAACTTTAAGCTGCGTGACATAAATCCCCAGCCTTTACCTGGCAAGCAAGGAGGATTCTCTCTTGTCGAACTGATGGTCGTAATTGTTTTGGCGTTGTTTGTTATTGCTGGGATTTTTACCGTATTTGTCTCAAGTAAACGCCTAACAGCAGAAACGCTTGTCGCCAGTGAGCAGCTGGAAAACGGCGCATTTTCAATGCAAATTTTAAGTCGCGATTTAAAGCAGAGTTACTTTTTCGCACAAACAACGGGTGAAAATAAAGATTTATGGAATAATATTCCCACCATAACAAACAATAATGACTGTTTAGACAGTAAGAGTGCAGGCTCTTTTCCCGGTGCCAATGGTTACCGTGCGCTATGGGCCTCGACGGTATCGTCTGCGCTTGGCACTTTTAAAATGAGCTGTATCTCTGATGATGATGCAGACACTGAGTTAATAAATGGCAGTGATTATATTTCCATAAAACGGGCAAGAGGCTTGAATGAAGACTCCACTTCTAGCGCTGATTATGATGCTGAACGCTATTATTTGGAAACGGATATAGCAGGTATAAATGTATATCTCGGAGGAACCGCTTCTGCTGCGACTACTGCATGGGAATATATCCATCATGTTTATTACCTTGATGAAAAAGATAATATCCCGCGCTTACGACGTTTATCTCTGCAGAAAAATAAGATGCTTTTAGATGACGATGTTCTTGCGGAAGGTATTGAAAACATGAAGTTTATGTTTGCACTTGATGATTTGCCAGTCGCTGACCGGGATCAGTCTGTGCATGCTTTTGTAAACAGTGCCAATGTGACAGACAATGATTGGAACACGGGCCGAGTCATCGGTATGAAAATATTTTTACTGGTGCGCTCCCCAAAAGAAACTGCGGGTTATACCAATAAAGAAATATATCAGCTTGGCGATACCACTCTCCCTGCTTTTGATGATGCTTTTAAAAGAAAAGTCATATCCCGTATTTTAATGTTCCCGAATAGAGCAAGGTGATTAATATGCGTAAACAAAGTGGTGCTGCCCTGTTTGTGGCGATGATAATTCTACCTGTTCTTGTGGTACTTGGGCTTATGCTGCTCGGCGGTTCATTTCTCGATTTGAAAATGACAGATGCGAGAGCTTCGCTTGATGGCTCAAATATCACATTAAATGCAGCTTCTGTGGACCTTTTATCTGCAGGCAGCGCAACGCCATTTGCCAGTGCAGCCAATGGCACAGTCTTAAGCTCTGATTCATTTGAAGATGTTGTTAGCGTAGTTGATTCGGTCAGTGCTGAGCTTGATTGCAGGCGCGATTACAACCCCAATGGTAATGGTAAGTGTTTGTATTTAGACGTAAAGCTCAGCCATAGTTTTGGCCGGAAAAAATCGAATGGCAAAAAGTGGGGCACTAACAGGATGGGGCTTGGTGTAGAGCAACCCCTGCTTGCTAATTAGATTTGAATACAGTAACTCTTTGTACTGAAAATTAGATTTTTGTGGAGTAAATTAAAGATGTTGACAATATGCAGGATCCTGACCGTCAGTTTTATTTTATTGGCGGGTTCGCTACAAGCGGATGATACAGAACTGTTTGTATCTGATATTGGTGAAGAAAGGAATATTAGTCCCCAGGTGCTAATTATGTTTGATAACTCAGGGAGCATGGCAAGCACCGAGCAGGTAGCCGCTACCCCGTTTGATCCTTCAAAATCGTATACAAGTTCAACTAAAATATATTGGGCAGAATCGGGTGATGGAATTCCAAGCTTAAATAGTGATAACTATTTGCAGGCTTCTGAAAATAAATGTTTTGCATCAGTTGCTGCGTTTGAGGCAACGGGCAAATACAGTGGTAATGTGCGCCGCTGGAAGCCGAATAAAAAAAAATGGAAGACTCTTAGTGAAAATCAAGGTTCATTATATGACTGTAGAGAGGATTGGGTAAATGATTATACAACTAATCAAGATGAGCAGGATGGTTACCCAATAAATGGTAATACTGATGCCTATTCAACCACTAAGGGAGATGATGTGTTTGGTGGTGATGATGCTGTTACCTTGTATTCTGCAGACTATGTTTATTGGAATGAAAACACAGGCACTTCATCTCAGAGTCGTATATCAATAGCAAAAGAAGCGATCACTAATTTGATTAATAGTACCTCCTCGGTTGATTTTGGATTAGTTATTTTTAATCATTCAGCAGGAGGACGAGTCGTCGGTAAAGTGCAGAAAAGAACGGAAGCGGAAACACAAAGCTTAATTAACACGATAGACGGTTTAAAAGCAGAGACATGGACTCCTCTTACTGAAACTATGTATGAAGCTTATCGTTATTATGCTGGAGAAGCTGTTTATTATGGTGATGATGGCGGAAGTGCAACCCCTTCACGAGACTTGAGTGCTGAAACGAATAAAGTTTATAACTCTCCTTGTAAAGATTGTCAGCAGCTTGCTTATATTATTTTAATGACCGACGGTGAACCCACCGAAGATAGTGGCGCTAACAGCAGAATTCAAACATTAACCGGTAATGGCCCTATTGAGGGCAGTTATCTGCCAACACTTGCGCAGTGGATGAATAATTCTGATGTGAATGGTAATATCCTAGGTGAGCAAAATATTATTACTCATACAATTGGTTTTGGTCAGGATGTGATCGATGATGCAGGTCAATTATTAAGTGAAACTGCAGTGCGAGGTGGTGGTAAATATTTCCCCGCAGCCAGTGCAAAAGACCTTGATAATGCATTCAATGAGACAATATTGGCCATTTTAAATAACAGCTCAAGTCTTACCTCTCCCGCTATTGCAAATAACAACTTTGATAGAACCCGCAGTTTAGACTCATTGTATTATTCAATGTTTTTCCCCAGTAATAAATCGGTTTGGAAAGGCAATATCAAAAAATTAAAAATGAACAGCAGCGGGATTATAGTTGACAGCGGCGATCAGCCGGCGATAGATGCAGATGGTAATATTAAAGAAAATGCCTCGACTTATTGGGGAGGCGTTGCGGATGGTAATAGTGTGAATGAAGGTGGTGTGGCTGCTATGTTAAGTGCCGCGACTACCCGTAAGGTGCTCAGTAATATCGGCACAGAGGGAAGCCTGATTGAACCGTCAAAGGCTAATTTAAAAAGCTACTATAGTGATGTGAGCACTGATGATGAGTTAGCTGGGAAATTAGTTATTGACAGTGCAGACTTAGACACAAGCTTGGACTGGTTATTGGGTATTGATGTAGCTGATTCAGATGCCGATAACAGTAAAACTGATTTCCGCAGTGATATTTTTGCCGATCCGCTCCATTCAACGCCGCTTGCGATCACCTACACTGAAAGTGGCGAGCAGGTTGTGCGTTTGTTAGTGGGAACCAATGCGGGGTTTTTACATATGTTCACCGATCAAGGTGATTCCGTTAAGGAGGAGTGGGCATTTATTCCCGATGAGTTACTGCAATACGGCATTGCATTAAAAGATCAGGCGGATATGGCAGCCCATAGTTACGGTATGGATTTAGCGCCAGTGGCTATCAAAACATATGATGAAGACGGGCTTGATAAAATCATCGCCATTGCCGGTATGCGTCGGGGAGGGGATAGCTATTATGCTTTAAATGTTAAAACCCCTGCAGCGCCAACGCTGCTTTGGAAAATTGATTCAGATACAGCTGGTTTTTCTGAGCTGGGACAGACATGGTCAGTACCCGCGCCGGGAAAATTGGCTTATCAATCGGGCACTACAACCATTGAGGCGCCAGTGATTGTCTTTGGTGGGGGGTACGATACAAATAAAGATACTTGCAGTCCAAGTTCCGATAATAACTGTGATGACTTAAAAGGGCGGGCTATTTATATCGTTAATGCTGAAACCGGTGCTCAAATCTGGAAAGTAGAAGGGGGGAGTTGTGATACTGATGAGATACACTGTCTACGAGACAGCATACCTGCGCAGGTTAGCCTGCTGGACAGTGATGCGGATGGTAATATCGATAGAATCTATGCGGGTGATACTGGTGGTAATGTATGGCGTGTGGATCTTAAAGGAACAAATACGAAAGAGTGGGCACTAACTAAACTGGCCGCGTTAGGTGGCGATACTGCTACAACTGACAGACGTTTTTTTACTGCGCCAGTGATTGCGCGTACTTATGTTGACCAGGTAACGGGCTCTATTGATGGTGGATTTGAAATTAATGCTGTCCCCTATGATGGGGTATTAATTGGCTCTGGTGATAGAGCCAATCCCGCTTCAGATACGACTGTTTTAAATTCATTCTATCTTATTCATGATTATAATATTCATCCTGCAATATTTGGTGAGGAGAACCAGCCGGCCCTTAAAACGGTTAATGATTTGTACAATATCAGCAGTGATCCGATAACTAATTACAAGGGGGAAAATGTTTTAAGTGCATATAAAGATCTGACAAGCGGCTCCGGGTGGCGATACAATTTCACTTCTGCCGGTGAGAAATCATTAGGCCGTGCAACATTACTGGAAGGCACGGTTTATTTTACTTCGTTTGTGCCAAACTCCCTTACAAATATCGATTGCGGGATTAGTGACCTTGGCCAGGGGTGGTTATATGCGGTTAATCTTCATTCCGGTATTAACCATCTAACTGAAACAAAAGAATCGATAGGTGCTCGCGTGCCGGATGCCCTGGTTATTCACTCGGGTGTTAATGAAAAAGGTGAAAGCGTTATCCGTCTGTTAGGGGTTGGTGCCGGAGATGAAATAGTCGTTGTTGATCCTGAAACAGAAGAGACTGAGACAGTTAATGCAGGCACAAAGGATACCGGGGTGGGAATGATAGCAAAGCGTATTTATAGTTATTTTGAAGAGAGGTAACGGACTGCACTCGCAATTAAACTCCTCGAACTATTTTAATCGAGGAGTTTCAAGCTCATTCAAGTATTATTAATTACAATTAGCAAACGCACTCTGATCGACAATCCTGGATCGTCCGTTAAGAGATAGTTTGACCCCGGCTCGTATATCGCCACTACAGTAACGGAAGATAGGAGTTGTAGGTAAGCTCGATAGTTGCCCTGCAGGTGTAAAGGTAATATTATTTACAGGAAATTTAAGTTGATCACTGCTGCTGATCGCTTGCCCCGTTTCTAATATTACATCATCACCATCTAATTTATTCGCTACGCCTTCGTCAATAAAAACATCAACTCCCGTTGACCAGTCCGACGAGCAGAATTTTGTGATATTGTTTAGCGGACAGACTGTCACGTTGTTTAGCGTGCTTGCTGAATGGTTTCGTGCGAAAAGCAGGCTTTTGTGTATTTTACTGGCCGCAGAGTCGACACTGTTATTGTGCACTAACCCCTGCATGCTAAAACCTGAGATACTTAATAATATTGTTATAATGGCAAGAACAATTAATAGTTCTAATAATGTAAAACCTTTCTTTGCGTACATATCTCCTCCGTGAAGATAATAGATTTAGATTCGTTACATATTCTCGTGATTTCAATGATTTTTGTAAGGATACCAAGCTGTGCTCCTTACACAAGTAAACAAAGCATAAAATGGTTAATTTTTGAACTTTAACGTTTTATTTCAATGTTTAGTTCATTTACAGATGGAAATGTTGTCTGCAACCTTACTTTAATTTAAAGTGCAGCTTTAAGACTAACCTTTGAAATATAAGTCTTTAATTTTTGTTTAGGGGTAAAGGGGGGGCATAATCTTTTTTTTGCCCGGACAATCTCTTATTTTTATATCAGTTTATTCTTTTATTGATTTCTATTTTGCAGTGCGAGCTATAATTAACTATTGCGATCATTTTTTCGCTTATAATGGATTGTTTTTATGAAAATGCGTGGTTTTAGTTTAATTGAAATTATGATTAGCAGCTTTATTTTAGCCTTAGGTTTGCTGGGTTTGGCGGGAATGCAGTCTACTGCGATAAAGTCGACAGTGGAGATCCAGCAGCGCACATTAGCCAATTCTCTTGTTGCTGATATGAGCGAACGGATGCAATTAAATCGATTGTGGTTACAGGAAGCTGGAAATGACTATGCCATTGCAAGCCTGATGAAAGCGGATCTGTCTGCACCTAGTTGTATTGGAACGGGTGGGGTTTTTGACAATTGTAGTGGTGAAGATATAAAAAATAACGATCTGTATGAGTGGAAAGAGAAATTTATCGGCGCAGATGTGGTTAGTGATACGGGCAATAATACGGGGTTAATAGGTGCAGATGCTTGCATTGAAGCTGCCAGCACAGGTGTTACTACCATTATTTTAAGCTGGTTTTCTACCGTTAAAAGTAAAGATGCCGCTGCCGGTCGTGATCAGGCAAGTTTGGCATATAAGTGTGGAGAGGCAAGCTCCTCCCGTCGTCAGTTAGTGGTCGAAACCTACACTGGTAAATCATCATGAATCATTCTCCGGTAATACCCTGCCTTCTCAAAAAAAGCCAACTTGGTTACTCAATTGTTGAATGGATGATTGTTATTTTTCTTGGTCTATTTTTAACCGCAGGCCTGTTAACTATTTTTGTTTCCAGCCAGCGGGCGACAACAGAATCTTTAAGCAGTGGCGAACGTCAGGAAAATGCATCGTTCGCATTGCAGATTTTAACGCGCGACTTAAAACAAGCTTATTTTTTTGCGCAGACAACAGGCGAAAATAAAGATTTATGGGAGCTCAATGGCGCGGCATTAGCAACAAGCCTTGATTGTATTGATGATATTAGCAGTGGCACCTTTCCCGCATCTGGTAAATATCGTCAGCTTTGGGCATCAACAGTGCCGACTGTTATTGCTAATTTAAAGATGGCCTGCATTAATGATAGCGATAGTGCAACAGCACTGATTCCTGGTAGCGGTTTTATCTCAATAAAACGTGCAAGAGGTTTATCAGAGACGAGCGGTTTTAAATCTGATCGGTACTACCTGGATATAAAACCTACGGGAATAAACGTTTACCTTGATGATGCCAGTGAATTAACAACTGGCGCTGTGTCACCTGTCTGGCAATATATTCATCATGTTTATTATTTAGATAAAGAAGGCGATATTCCAAGATTACGGCGCATTCGTCTTGAAAAAGATAAAATGGTAAGAGAAGAGGTCTTGGTTGAAGGGATCGAAAATATGCAGTTTATGTTTGCGTTAGATAAACTGATTCCCAGCGAAAGAGATGGTTCAATTCATGCCTTTGTCGGTGCATCGCAAGTAACTGCTAGTGATTGGGATAGTGGACGGGTAATTGGCATAAAAATTTATCTGCTGGCACGCGCTTTAAAAACGACGCCTGGTTATATTAATAAAGATACTTATCAGTTAGGTACTGAATCTTTTACAGCCCCCGGTGATGCCTATAAAAGAGAATTGGTTTCACATGTATTAACCTTTCAAAACAGCGTGGTATTGGTCGATGATTAGTTTACGTAGGCAAAATGGCATAGCTCTCTTTATTGCGATGCTGATTCTGCCGCTACTTTTAGTGCTTGGTGTTCTGGTGATGAGTAACTCTTTTTTAGGGTTAAAAATAATTGATACGCGAGTGATGCAGGGGAAGTCAAACATCATCTTAAATGGTGCGGCGCACGATATCTTGCATCAAACCGACAGTGCGACAGCATTTGCAGGCGCACTTTCTTCAGACACCTTTTCATCGGCGTTATTTACCGACGTAGGCAGCACGGTGACCCTGCAGGGAGAGTTGAATTGCAAGCGGAGAATTAAAACAAGCAGTACTAAGTTTAAATGTAAATACCTACAGCTTAACTTAAATCATTCCTATGGTAGAGAGATGGCGGGGGGCGCAAAATGGGCTCTTAACTCTATGGGGCTCGGGGTTGAACAACCGATAATTGTTGAATAGAAGTGCATTGAACGACTTAAGGATTGTTGTCGGATAAGACAAATGGAGTAAAAATTATGTTATTAAAACGATTTTCAATAGGCTTGTTGAGCCTGTTTTGCGCAGTTGCAGTCGCGGATGATACGGAGCTTTTTGTTGCAGATCTCAGTGCGCAAAATGGGATACGTCCGCAGGTGCTGATTATTTTTGATACTTCCGGGAGTATGCGTAGTTCAGAGGAAGTTGTACTTGAACCGTACGTTCCTAGTCATGATTATGGTGCCGGAGGAAATGCCAATAAAATTTATTGGACAAAAGTTGGCGGAGATACTCCCAGCACCGGCAGTAGCCAGTATTTTGCAACTAATAAAAATAACTGTCAGGCATCTCTAGCGCTGCTTGATTCTGACGGGTTATATAACGGTAATGTTCGACGTTGGGTGCCAAATAGAAGAAGCTCCCGTTCTCGCTGGAAAACTTTATCCGGTAATAGCGGTGATTATTTTGAGTGTAAAGAAGATGTTTTAAATGCAGATCCGAGTAACCCGGCAACTACAAATAATCTAGGTTTTCCACAAGATGGTCGTTCAGGCCCCTATATAGCAACAGTTAACAATGTATTTTCTGGTAGTGATGCGGTTACTTTATATTCAGGCAATTACATCTACTGGTATAACACGGTTGGTGTGACCAGTAAAAGTCGTTTAGTGATCGCTAAAGAAGCGATTGCCAGTTTAATTAAAAGCACTCCATCAGTAGATTTTGGTTTAGAAGTGTTCAACAACAATAGTGGTGATACTTCGAGTGACAAAAATGGTGGGCGTATTGTTGATAAAGTAATGACTCGAGACTCAACGCAAACACAAGATCTTATCAATAAAGTAAATAACCTCAATGCCGCTGGTTGGACGCCGCTTTGTGAAAGTATGTATGAAACATACCGTTATTATGCGGGGAAAGCGGTGTATTACGGAGATGATGATTCAACTTCAACACCTGCGCGCGATATCAGCGCAGAAGATGGCGGAGTTTACCTCTCGCCATTTAAAGCTTGTCAGGAACGTTCTTACGTTATTTTAATGACCGATGGGCAACCAACCAATGATGGTGCAGCAAATTCATTAGTGGCAACGCTTACCGGAAAGGGAGCAATCGAAGGTAGTTATATGCCGACTCTAACGGAGTGGATGAATAACTTTGATATTGATGGTGATGCAAGCAATGGCGCGCAACATGTCACCACCTATACCATTGGATTTGGTCAAAGTGCGGTTGATAGCGCAGGTAAATTATTGACTGAAACAGCGGTGAGGGGGGGAGGTGAATATTACCCTGCGACCAGTTCGACTGCATTGCAAAAAGCATTTCAGGCAACTATTTTAGATATTTTAAATAGCTCATCTAGTTTGTCTTCTCCTGCGATAGCCAATAATAACTTCGATAGAACGCGTAGTTTAGATTCAGTTTATTACTCTATGTTTATGCCAAGCAATAAATCAGTCTGGCAAGGAAATATTAAAAAATTGACCATGAATGCATCTGGAATATTGGTTGATAGTTTAGGGGTACCGGCGATAAATGCCGATGGTAATATCAAAGATGATGCTTCAACGTATTGGGGAGGCGTTCAAGATGGTAATGCGGTTGCCGAAGGCGGCATTGCAGCTATGTTAGGAGATGTCACTACGCGTAAAATATTAACTGATTTAAGTGCTAGTGCGCTGTTAGAGCCAAACGTAGCAAATCTTAAAACTTATTATGGCTTAACAACTGATGCGGAGCTTTCTCTGGAATTAGGCGTTGCTGAAGCTGATTTGAGTGAGTATCTGAATTGGTTAAAAGGGTTGGATGTTGATGATCAAAACGGTAATAGTGAAGTCACCGATTATCGTAGTGATATTTTTGCCGATCCTCTGCATTCCAAACCATTAGCTATTACTTATGTTGAAAGCGGAAAACAAGTGGTACGCCTATTGGTGGGCACAAATGCAGGATTTTTACATCTGTTTACCGATAACGGTGATACCGTCACTGAAAATTGGGCATTTATTCCGGCACAACTATTAGCCTCAGGGCTTTCCTTAAGAGATGCACCTGATTCAAGTGTGCATCAATACGGTATGGATCTATCCCCGATTGCAATTAAAGTCTATCAGTCAGGTTCAGTACAGAAAATTATTGCGATTGTAGGTATGCGCCGTGGTGGTAGTAGTTATTACGCATTAGATATAACAAGCCCTGATTCACCTACACTTGCGTGGAAAATTGATTCAAGTAGCACAGGTTTTAGTGAATTAGCACAGACCTGGTCAATGCCAAGTGTCGGTACCTTCTCCTACAACGTCGGTAGTGTCGCAACGGTTAACCCTGGTTTAGTGTTTGGTGGAGGTTACGATACTAATAAAGACAGCTGTACACCATCTGATAGTGAGACATGTAATGATGTAACGGGGCGCGCTGTATATATCGTTGATGCTCTAACCGGGGATAAAATCTGGTCGATTGATGGTGCAAGTTGTGCAGCCGATGATAAACACTGTATTCGCGATAGTATCCCAAGCCAGGTGGGGATATTAGATAGTGATGACGATGGATATATTGACCGTATATATACAGGGGATACGGGTGGCAATGTATGGCGTATGGATTTAGCGGGCAGTGATACGAGTAAATGGTCAATAATTAAGTTGGCGAGTTTAGGGGGGGATACTGCGAGTACAGATCGACGTTTCTTTACCGCCCCCGTTATTGTGCGTACCTTTGAAAATAATGTAATCAAAAGTGACGATGCACAGTTTTCATATAATAAAGTGCCATATGATGGCATTTTATTCGGCTCAGGTGATCGCGCTCATCCCGCTTCGAGTATAGCTGTTGATGACGCTTTTTACCTGTTACATGATTATGCAATAACGCCGACACTGTTTGGTGAAGATGGCTTCCCTGCAAAACCTGCATCGCTTACCGTTAATAATCTTTACGATATTACCAGCGATCCCGTTGGTTCATATTCAGGTGAACAAGTACTAAATGTGTTTGCGGATATGAGTAATCTGTCTGGGTGGCAATATCGCTTTACATCGATAGGTGAAAAATCACTGGGGCAAGGTGCCGTGTTAGAAGGCACAGTGTATTTTACCTCTTTTGTTCCCAACTCGACGGTTAATATTGGCTGTGGTGTAGGGGATTTAGGAACGGGCTGGTTATATGCGGTTGATTTGCACTCCGGGCAAAGTCGATTTACTGATGAGAACGGTGAACCAGAGCCTAAAATCGATATTGGCTCCCGCGTACCGGATTCATTAGTTATTCATGCTGGTGCTGATGAAGATGGTAATAGCGTGATCCGTCTGCTCGGTGTTGGTCAGGGCGATAAAATCACCATGATTAATGAAGATACTAAAGAGGAAGAGGTGATCCATACTGGCACCGTTGATACTCAAACAGATCTGATGCCACGGCGAATTTATAGTTATTTTGAAGAGAAATAATGTGAAGCAAATTCTAACAGGCTGTTAATTAGCCTGTTAGAATGGCTTGTTGACATTATTTGTTTTTAAAAGGGTAAGTAGATGAAAAAGAATGGTTTTACTTTAATCGAACTATTAGTGACGATTGCCATTATTGGTATTTTAGCCGGGGTTGCTTATCCAAGTTATATGCAGCACGTTTTAAAATCGAAACGTAGTGAGGCGCAGTCAACATTAATAGAGCTAGCTAATCGTCAAGAGATGTATTATTTAGACAACCATAAGTATGCAGCTAATTTAAACACTGAATTAGGCTTATCAGCGAATCCCTTTATTACTGAAAATAAGTATTATTCGATAGCGACGAGCTCTGCAACAGCCACTGCCGATTTCACATTAACAGCAACGGCAATTAATACGCAAGCAGCCGATAGCGACTGCGCTAAATTAACTATTACTCAGGATTTGGCTAAGAAAGCATTTAATTCTGCAGCTGCCAGCAATAGCGCTTGTTGGAAGTAAAAGTATTTTGTACAAGGAGAAATAGATGAACAGTAAATTAGTACTGGCAATAGTTGCGACAATATTAGCAAGCCCGGTTGCAGTTGCTGAAAATGACAAAAGTAGTGACCGTATCCATTATAAATGCCATGTAAGCCTGCAGGATAAGAGTGACGTTGTACATGGATTTGTAAGTGTAGGAAAAACTCAAAGTGAGTTTGAGAGCGGACTTGAAGGCAGCATGGTTTACTCTGCTGATGGCGTGACGGGATCTGAAATAGAAAGCGTTTATGAATGCGCCAAAGCAGATAACAGTTTTAAAACTAAAGAAGCAAGAGAGCTGGAAGCCAAAACACCATTTTAACGCTGTCACTCGCAAGTTGTGAATAGTGTTACTCACTACTCACTAATCACAATTAGCAACATCGACAATTTTAGCACGTCCGCTATAAGCGACGTGCACACCAATTTTTCCATCACCGCTACAGTATCGAAACTGTGCAGAACTTCCTGCTATCTGCCCATCTGGGGTGTAAGTGATACTTGATGTTGGGAAAACCAGCGTATCGTTAGCGTTAAAGCTATCTCCCGTTTTCAGTAAAACTTCTCCGCTGTCGTAGGTTTTACTTTGGTCTGCATCAATAAATACATCTATCCCTTTTATCCAGTTATTAGTACAGCTATTGCTCTCTAACGGGCAGACAGTGACATAATTAATCAGACCAACCGACTGACTGCGAGCGAATAATAGCTGGTTTTGAATGGAGCTGGCGACAGTGGTTAAACGGTTATTTTGTATTAATGTTTGAAACCCGGGAATACCAATAGTTATCAGTAACATACTGATGATTAATACAATGATAAGCTCTAAAAGTGTGAAACCTCGCACAGGGGGCATGTTTTTTTCCTAGCGGTAGAGTATAAGCTATCAGTGTAATATTATTTTGCATTTTCTGCCTGTATATTTATCTTAATTGTATTACAGTAGACAGTTCTTATTATTAGTTTAAAACAGCATAAAGAGATCATAATGAAAAAAATAGAAGCAATTATTAAACCGTTTAAAATGGATGATGTTCGAGAAGCGCTTGCTGATATTGATATCACAGGGATGACGGTATCAGAAGTGAAAGGTTTCGGTCGTCAAAAAGGGCATACAGAGTTATATCGTGGTGCTGAGTATATGGTTGATTTTTTACCGAAAGTGAAAATTGAACTGGTTGTAAAAAAAGAAGATGTGGATCGTTGTATTGAAGCGATTATGAACACAGCACAAACAGGAAAAATTGGAGATGGTAAAATATTTGTTATGCCTGTTGAGCGTGTTATTCGTATTCGTACCGGTGAAGAAGATGGGGAAGCGGTTTAATTCTCTTTTAGTCAGAAAGGAGAGCTTGGCTCTCCTTGTTATTGACTATTTTGTAAAGTTATTAATCAGCTTTATTCAACAGTTCATTACCTATTACAATACGGTTTTTAGGGGATTTTAACTTCATTACCTCTTATAATACGGTTTTTAGGGAAGTTTAACTTCAATACCGCCAGCGCATTATCTTTTGGCTCTTTAATGCCAAGCGCATCATAACCTGCAATCATTATTTCCAGCGCATCTTCAACAGAAGCGGTATCTGGATAGTTATTTAATACAGTTTTACTACGATTAATCGCTGCAATATAAGCTTCACGTTTAATATACCACTTTGCTATCGCTATCTCATAACGTGCTAATCTATCTTTGATGAAAATGAGTCGTTGCAACGCATCGACTGCATATTGGCTGTCTGGATAGTATTTAATAAGGTGCGCAAAGTCTTTGAATGCTTGTTGCGAGTGACTTGGATCGCGGTTAAAGCGATCAATTCCAAATAAGTTTTGGAAAAATTGCTGATCCGTTGCCATGTATGTTAAACCGCGCATGTAATACAGATAATCAAGATCTTCATGAGTTGGATTAAGGCGAATAAATCGGTTGATACTTGCAAGTGCTAAAGCGGTTTCGTCACGTTTGTAATAAACATAAATAAGATCTAACTGCACTTGATCTGAATGAGGGCCAAAGGGGTAGCGACTGTCTAATGCCTCCAATACTTCTGTTGCTTTTTCAAAATTTGCCGATTCTAATAATATTTTTGCCTCCGCATAAAGTCCCACAGGAGGTTTATCTTCAACTTTAGGTTTTTCATTTTTTTTAGAAGAGCAACCAGTGCCTAATAAAACAATAAAAATAGAGGTCGTTATTAGTCTGAGGATCTTTTTCATAAGTGTTATAATGCCAATGCAGATAAAAACGCACAGTATCTTCTATCGACTAAAAAAAGAAAAGTTAAAAAAGATAAAATGTGCCAAGATTGTAGAACAAACCATAAAATTAAAGTTTATTATCCTTAATTGGGCAGAGAAAGAGAACAATTATATGAGTCAACAGTTAAAGCTCAGTGCAGAAGTTACTGACGAACAATTAGGATTTCGTTTAGATCAGGCGTTAGCCTCGTTATTTCCTGATTATTCACGTACGCGTATTAAAGAATGGATTTTGGCGGATATGGTCAAAATTGATGGCGAAGTTATTGCTCGCCCTCGAGAAAAAGTTTACACAGGACAAACGGTTGATGTAAATGCCGTATTAGAAGATGAAGTTGTATTTAAAGCGCAAGATATTAAATTAGATATCGTGTTTGAAGATGAACATATTTTAGTTATCAATAAACCTGCAGGTTTAGTGGTGCATCCTGGTGCAGGTAATCCTGATGGCACAGTTTTAAATGCTTTGTTACATCATTACCCTGAGATTGTTGAAGTGCCACGAGCGGGCATCGTACATCGCTTAGATAAAGACACAACAGGTTTGATGGTGATAGCAAAAACAGTACCAGCACAAACACATCTGGTGGCAAGTCTGCAAGCGCGTGAAATTACGCGTGAATATGAAGCAGTTGCTATGGGCTGTTTTACTGCTGGTGGGCGCGTTGAAGCTGCTATCGGTCGTGATAAAGTAAATCGTATAAAAATGGCGGTAAGTACAACGGGTGGTAAACATGCGGTAACTCATTATCGTGTTGCCGAAAAATATCGTGCCCATACTCGTCTGCGTTTGCGCCTTGAAACTGGTCGTACTCACCAGATTCGTGTGCATATGGCGCATATTGGTCATATATTAGTGGGAGATCCTGTTTACGGTGGTCGTCCTCGTCCACCTAAAGGTGCGTCAGAGGAATTAATCCGCACGTTACGTGCCTTTAAGCGCCAAGCATTACATGCAACTATGTTACGTCTAGCGCATCCAATCACTGGTGAGATGATGGAATGGCATGCACCAGTGCCTGATGATATGGCTGAGCTCGCACGCGTTTTACGCGCAGATACAATTTTCTTTGCAAAGTAAGATAAATGCTCAACTTAATAAAGCCCGATTGGTCAGCACCAGCACATATTCACGCCTTTTCAACAACACGATTAGGTGGTTTGAGCCGCGGTGCTTACCAAGGGTTAAACCTAGGTTTACATGTTGAAGATGATCCGCTTGTTGTATTAAATAACCGGGCCTTGCTTAGTGAGGCTTACTCTTTACCCGCTTCATTATGTTGGTTAAATCAAACTCACAGCACAATATTACTGAAACTTGAAAGCAATACTGAAAACAATAGCAAAATCGGCATTGAAGCTGATGCTGTTTGGACCACCCTTAAAAATCAACCTTGTATCGTAATGACTGCCGACTGCTTACCTGTTTTAGTGACCGATAAACAAGGCAGTTTTGTTTGTGCTGTTCATGCAGGCTGGCGAGGTTTATGTGATGGTATTATTGAAAAGTCGATTTATTCAATCTCTCGTGAGTTAAAAACAGATCCTGAACAGTTACTCGTGTGGTTGGGGCCCTGTATAGGGAAAGATGCATTTGCAGTGGGTGATGAAGTGCGTGCTGAGTTTATTGCTGAAAATGAACAAGCCATCTGTGCTTTTACACCCTACCAAGATCGTTGGCTCGCTGATCTGCATAAGCTTGCTCGTTTACGTTTAGCGCCGCTTAATATTGCTGAAATAACCGCAAGCGGGCACTGCACTTTTAGTGAACCGGAGCTATTTTACTCTTATCGTCGTGATGGAAAAACAGGGCGTATGGCGACTGTTATTTGGGCCTCATAAACCTCTTATTAACAATGATGCTTTAATAAATAATAATAAATTCAAACAAAAACACTTCCCTGCTTCATTTTCAATATCCTATCCTTGAAATTTTTTAAATAAACCTCCATCTTAGGTTATAAGGTACTTGCGGAGATTAAAGTGATGCGTTTAGACAAATTAACCAGTAAATTTCAATTAGCAATTTCCGATGCGCAGTCGTTAGCATTAGGGCGTGATCATCAATATATTGAAGCAACTCACTTGATGCTTGCACTGCTAAACCAAGATAGTGGCTCGATTCGTCCTATTTTAGCTGATTTGGAAGTTGATATTAATTTACTGCGCTCGCAACTCTCCGGAGAATTAGACAAAATTCCAAAAGTTACAGGTATCGGTGGCGATATTCAGCTTTCTGCCTCGTTAGGTATTCTTTTTAACCTCTGTGACAAATACGCCCAAAAATCCAAAGATAAATTTATCTCTTCCGAGCTTTTTTTACTTGCCGCCTGTGAAGATAAAGGCCCGTTGGGCGCGATATTAAAACAGCTGGGTTTAAGCAAACAAAAAGTTGAAGCCTCGATTGAAAAAATTCGCAACGGCCAGAAAGTCGATAATCAAAATGGCGAAGGACAAGAGCAGGCATTAGCTAAATTCACTATTGATTTAACCGAACGAGCTGAACAGGGCAAGCTGGATCCGGTTATCGGGCGTGATGATGAAGTGCGTCGTATGGTGCAGGTTCTGCAGCGTCGCACTAAAAATAATCCGGTTATTATTGGTGCGCCCGGTGTTGGTAAAACTGCGATTGTTGAAGGACTTGCGCAGCGTATTATCAATGGCGAAGTGCCTGAAGGCTTAAAAAACAAACGGGTATTATCACTGGATATGGGATCGCTGATTGCGGGGGCTAAATATCGAGGCGAATTTGAAGAGCGTCTGAAATCAGTATTATCTGAACTGGCCAAGGAAGAGGGGCAGGTGATTTTATTTATCGATGAATTGCATACTATGGTCGGGGCGGGTAAAACCGATGGTGCGATGGATGCCAGCAATATGTTAAAACCGGCGTTAGCGCGTGGTGAACTGCATTGTGTTGGGGCGACGACACTTGATGAATACCGCCAATATATTGAAAAAGATGCCGCTCTTGAACGCCGTTTCCAAAAAGTACAGGTCGATGAGCCCAGCGTTGAAGATACCATTGCAATTTTACGTGGTTTAAAAGAGCGTTATGAGCTGCACCATAAAGTCGAAATAACCGATCCTGCGATTGTCGCCGCAGCGACACTTTCTCATCGCTATATTGCCGATCGTCAACTACCTGATAAAGCTATCGATCTGATTGATGAAGCCGCATCCAGTATCCGTTTACAGATGGATTCTAAACCGGAGGAGTTGGACAAACTGGAGCGGAAAATTATCCAGCTGAAATTAGAGCAAAAATCGCTACAAAATGAGAATGATGACGCGAGCATTAAACGTTTACAGGATATCGAAAGCTCCTTGGTGGATAAAAGTAAAGCTTATCAAGT
Source organism: Psychromonas sp. (assembly GCF_983033635.1). Taxonomy (NCBI): domain Bacteria; kingdom Pseudomonadati; phylum Pseudomonadota; class Gammaproteobacteria; order Alteromonadales; family Psychromonadaceae; genus Psychromonas; species Psychromonas sp. The sequence goes on from NZ_CEZLMY010000036.1 coordinate 23,336, forward strand.
GCTTGATGAAGTGTGGGAAACGGAAAAAGCGGCATTGTCAGGCACACAAAATATTAAACAAGCATTGGAGCAGGCGCGTCTAGATCTCGAGGTTGCAAGCCGTGCTGCTGATTTAACGCGTATGTCTGAGCTGCAGTACGGGAAAATCCCCGAATTGGAAAAACAGCTGGATCTTGCAACGCAAGCGGAAATGCAAGAAATGAGATTACTAAAACATAGTGTCACTGAAAATGAAATTGCGGAAATTCTCGCGCATTGGACGGGGATCCCTGTGGCAAAAATGCTTGAAGGCGAGCGTGATAAACTGCTTCAAATGGAAAAACACCTGCACTCTCGTGTAATTGGGCAGAACGAAGCGATTGATGCAATTGCCAATGCCATTCGCCGCAGTCGCGCAGGATTAAGTGATCCCGACCGTCCAATCGGTTCATTTCTATTTTTAGGGCCAACTGGCGTGGGTAAAACGGAATCATGTAAAGCCTTAGCTAACTTTTTGTTTGATAGTGAAGATAATATGGTGCGTATTGATATGTCTGAGTTTATGGAAAAGCACTCAGTCGCGCGTTTAGTCGGTGCACCTCCCGGTTATGTGGGCTATGAAGAGGGCGGTTATCTGACCGAGGCGGTTCGCCGTAAGCCCTATTCTGTTATTTTGCTAGATGAAATTGAAAAAGCGCATCCCGATGTGTTCAATATTTTGCTGCAGGTCTTAGATGACGGGCGTTTAACCGATGGGCAAGGGCGTACTGTCAATTTTAAAAATGCAGTGATTATTATGACCTCTAATATCGGCTCCGACTTGATTCAAGAGTCTTTTGATAAAGTTAGTTATGATGAAATTAAATCGGCATTATTTGAGCAATTAGCTCAACAATTTAAACCTGAATTTTTAAATCGAATTGATGAAACAGTGGTCTTCCATCCTCTGGGGCGCAAACACATCAAATCGATTGCGACTATTCAGCTGCATGCGCTGCAGCAGCGTCTTAAAGCACGAGATTATGAGCTGACCTTTAACGAGCAGTCAATCCAGTTGTTAGTCGATGCGGGGTACGACCCTGTGTACGGAGCAAGGCCATTAAAACGCGCTATCCAGCAGTTATTAGAAAACTCACTTGCACAAGAGATACTCTCTGAACGATTGCTAACGGGTAAAAAAATACTGGTTGACGTAAAAGAGGGGAAAATCCATTTTGTGCAGTGAATGAGTTACTCATTTAACTATTTAAAAATTAAATAGTCTAATATTGGGTTGGAAGAAAAGGGCAACAAACGGTGTCAATGTCCGTTAGATATGAGGAGCTAATTGCTCCTCAAAATACAATTCTACGGCTAGTATCATCTTATTTCTTAAGCTTGAATAAATCATCAAATGCTGCATGATCTGGCTCATGACAGTCTGCACATAGCTCTTCGGGTTTAGTTTCTTCATGCGGCATATGGCATTCGATACAGGGCATATCTTCCTCATCTCGGTGCTTCACATTGTGCTGCTTACCCTCAAGTATCCCGAATTCGTCATGGCATTCAACACAACTTTTATTTTCAAATTCAAGTTCCTCTGAAGGTCCCTCTTTTTTATGGCATCCCCCAGCACAATCCTGATCTTTAAGATGAAAATTTGCCAGATTATCAGCTTTGGGATTAGGTAAATCTTCTGCCCGGCTACTAGTTGTCAGGCAGAGAATAAAAGTAAGTAATATGGTTTTTAATAGTTTCATAATATAAGTTCCATGAATTATCAGTCATTGAGTCTCTAGGCTGGTGTCATCTGCCCTGCATATAGAATGAACATTCGCAATGAGAACACGCCAATCAGGGTCAAAATGGCACTGCTCAGTATGAAAGTATTGCAGTGTTTGAGTTTAACACTGGCAAGTTGATTCATAAGCAGAGGTAAAAACAGACCAATACCCACGACAGCAATCCAAAACAGATTTGCCCAAAAGCCGCCCCAGAAAGCCGCCTCTATAGCCAGTTTGTCCATTTCTCCCCCAAAGTTCATACCAATAATTAATATCATCAGTAAAGCTAACTCGGCCCAGGCAATCGGTTGTTCTAAACGATGACTTAAGGCCATACCAAAAGTATCTGCTTTAGCAGAGAATAGGATTGCAGCTAAAATGATGGTTGCCGCGATACCTGAAGACAAACCAGAGGCCAAGAACAGTAAGGGTAATACAGGCTGGTTAAGTAATGGATATGCCGTTAACGCTGAAAGCAGGAAACCTGTGTATACCCCAAGCAGAACGGCGAGTATTGCAATTGATATTTCAAGTGGCTTTTCAATTTTGTCTATTGTATTCCATAACCATAAAACGCCCGGTGTTTTCAGCAGCCAAGGCATAAAACGATTAATAAGTGCCATTAACTCTTCTCTAAACACTATGGCTATCCAGGCAAATGTTGCGATTTGATAGAGTAAAAACAGGGTAACTCCGCGTCCCATCACCGATTTAGGGTTGGCAAACTGATAAAAAATCACCTTCCAAAAATCAAGCGGTTTGGTTAAATCGACAATCAGGATAAGCAGACCCAAAATGACCATGCTCGGAACAAGAATTGCCGCAGCAATAATCAGTGGATTTTTTGCTGCGCTTTCCTGCGCTGACAGTTTCCACTTAATGACTAAAGCCAAACACATTGCTCCAGAAGAGATACCTAGTACAAACAGATAAACCGCGATAGGCCAATGCCATACAAGGGAATCAAAATGCAGGGCGTGATGCAGACTTTCCATCATAACTCAATCTCCCCTTTTAAGTCCGGTACCCGAAACATTTTCGGTTTGGTGCCCAAATGTTTTTTATAGCGATAAACGGTTTTCTGCTGCAGAGTTTGAACGATATCGCTGTTTGGATCATTGAGATCCCCAAAGATTAGTGCCTGCGTAGGGCAAACCTGAACACATGCGGGTAACTGACCTTTGGCGAGATTAGTCTTACGACAAAAATCACACTTATCAGCTGATTTAGTTACCGGATCAATATAACGAACCTTGTATGGACAGGCTGCAATGCAGTACATGCAGCCTACGCAACGATCCGGATCTACATCAACAATTCCCGTTTCAGTATCAATAAAAGATGCGCCAGTCGGGCAAACATTAACGCAAGGTGCATCTTCACAATGCTGGCAAGATTTCCTAAAAAACTTGTAGTCTGCATCTGGAAATTCGCCACGGGGCTCACTGCGAATAATTTCCAAACGACTTACTCCTTCTGGGACATTATTTGTTTCCCGACAAGCATCTACGCATGCTTCACAACCAATGCACAGCGTTTCATCGTGGATCATGGCATAGCGTTTACCGTCAACGGTTATGGTCTGTATAACAGTGGTGCCAGCAACACCTACGGTTGCAAACATCGTTGTGGCAGCAAGACCGGCTAAAAACTTTCTTCTTGAATGCTCCATTATTGATCTCCTTGCGGCTTGTCTACCGAACTGTGGCAATCAATACAAAGTTTGATCCGTGCTGTGCGGTTAATATTAATGACCGGATCAACTGGCTCATGTAATTGATGGCAAGAGGAACAGTTTATTTTTTTATAGTGTACATCGTGTGTCCATTCAGCTTGGCGGAGCTCAGCAGGAGTATGACATGCTATACATTGACCATTTTGCTGCTTTAATGGGGTTGGTGATTGCACAGAAAAGTTAATAATAGTTGAGCCATTTTTTGGATGTTTACCTTTGTCACCATGGCATGCCGTGCAGTTATTATAAAATTCCTCGCTGGCATGAGCGCCTTGCATTTTCATCGCTGCAATGTTTTTTAGCTTGCGCTTTACTTTATGGCAGCGGATACAGCGTTTGTTTTCCTTGAGCAGCTTTTCCATCTCTTTATCATTTGCAGTTTGCAGTGAGAAACTAGGCTCAACAACGACTCTGGTTGGTGCTGCGCCGCTTGCACTACTGTTCGCAAAACCAGGCTGGCTTAGCAAACATAAACTGATAAAAGTGAAAATTAGCGTCCGCTGCAGTTGTCTCATAATTTCTCTTTTTATCTAGGTATTAAGTCTATCTCGGATTAGCTTTGATGCCTCAAAGCGCCTTGCTTATGAAAATCAGGAAGAGATTGTTAGTGAATATGTATCTTCATTTATATATAAAATACCAGTTGGATCTTCCAACTGGTATTTTGCTTACAACTAACTGACAAAATGGTAGATGTTATTTGAATTCTAAATTCAGCACACCACGGTGGAATATGTGATTAATTTGCGTATTGTCAAATACAGCGACACCGAATGGATATACTTTACTCATATCATCAAACTGTACATCTTGAGTTGCCGCATGTTCACCTTTCGTCACTAATTTACGTTTAATTTCAAGTGTCCAGACTCCATCTTTCCAGACGCCGACGGTGGCAATATCACCGCGAGAACCGCTAAACGGCTTAGTGACAATGCCGGGGATGCGTTTGGTTTTACTGTAATCAGCAGTGAACGGCTGTTTCTCTGCATCAAAGATAACCACACTATCTTCTGTAAGCATAGGAGCAACGAACTTAGGCTGTTTGTTTTCTACGTTGTTTACGTAACCGCCACCTGTTTTATGATCACCTTTTCGTCCCCAGCCTTTATTCTTATCCGGATCCGTATTGCTGTCGATATATTGATCATCAATTTGCCCATTCGGGTTGGTACGTACACCTTTCCAGTGCCACATATCGATAGTTTGCCCTGGCTTGGTATATTTACGTGCCGGAGATTTTGTTTTTATACCATTTACTTTGCCGTCATCAGCACGATGACAGGCCGCATTACAGCCTTTTTCTGCGAATCCGTCGCTATTGATATCCCAAAGGATAGCGAATTTATCTTCGTAATAAGTATTGTCGTGACCGGTATCATCTTTATTTGCCAGCTGTTTCCAGCTGCCGTCTTCTTGCTGCATCCATGGAAAGCGGTTCATGCTGTAAGTAGGATCTTTGTAAGTCATTAAGAAGTAAACATATTGATCATCATAAAGTGATTTCATCTGTACCGTTGTTTTCTTAATGCCTTCATAACCATTATTTGGCTTGTAGGGAAGTTTCTTAAGTTTGACCTTAACATCTGGCGCTTTATCCCAGGCCGCATCAGCGATACCATCAATACTGATTTCCGACATGCTTTTAACGCTTTGTAAAGTGGTCGTTTTTGCTTGGACTGTTGCAAATGGAATTATTGAAAATGCGATAACGGTGCTGGCAATTATTGAAGTTGATCGTTTCATAGCTGTTATTTCCTTGTACAGTAAAAACTTAAATAGCTAGAGCACGCTTGTAGCTGGTATCTGCATAGCTATTTCAGGATGAACATGAGTGAAGGCATGGCTGTCGTCTTTGCCTTTCACCAGTGAAATTGTCAATATTTCAAGAACTTTTATCTAGGCTGAGTATCAATGACTCAACCCAAAGCTATCTTAAAAGTAGTGACTGCTATCGAAAATTGCGAATAATCCAAGTCAAAAACAGAACGTTATTTAATAGAACAGTATAATTTTTATAAGGTTGTGAGTTAAGCAACCTTAAAATCGCTCTCCATCGTTTGTAGTTGTACAGCCATTTGCTCAAAGTTTTCGTTAGCTAAGGCAATCTCATGGGAACTGCAAACGGTTGAATTCGCAATATCATTAATGCAGACAATATTACGGCAGATCTCTTCTGAAACCCTGCTTTGTTCCTCGGCAGCGAGTTGTGCTTACTTAATAAATTCATTTATTCAGCAAGCAAGTGCAAGTGATTTCTTAAACGCTATTTTTCACCTGAAAACAGTAGCGAGATAAGTTATTCACGATTAACTTACGCAAACTTTGTTGCAGTTTTATGGC
>NZ_CEZLMY010000037.1:0-28795 GCF_983033635.1 Psychromonas sp.
GGAAACGCAAATCAACGGCGCACAATGGCAGATTAATATGTTCGACAAACTAATAAAAACCGAGGATCGAAAAACCGCATTGTCGCAACTTGTTGAACATTACTATACACAATACCAAACCGGTGAACCGGTCCACGAATGGAGCGAAAAAATTTGACTGTTTCGATGCTGCAATCCTCATATTTAAACTATATTGAGAACCCAAACCCGGATGACTTTGGTCCATCCATCGAGAGCTTTTTAGATTGGTTGGAAAAACCGACAGCGATGCTGCTGACGGGCAAAGACTCAAGTAAAATACGCGCGGTTTGTACGCTGCTGCATGGCAACGAGCCTTCAGGCACTAAAGCAATATTCAATTACCTGAAATCAAAAGAGACTCCTAGAGTCGATACCTTGTTTATTATTGCCTCTGTGGAGGCAGCCTCTGCCGATCCCCTTTTTGCGAACAGAATGTTACCGGGCAAACGTGATTTAAACCGCTGTTTCAGGCCCCCATATAATGACGCACAAGGACAAACTGCCAAAGCGATTTGCGACTTGCTGCTGCATATCAAGCCTGAGTGCCTGATCGATATTCATAATACGTCCGGCTCAGGCCCCGCCTTCGGGGTTGCCATTGTAGAAGATGCGAACCATGTAGCGCTAACCTCTCTGTTTACCAACGATTTGATTGTTACGGATCTACGTCTAGGTGCATTGATGGAACTCAGTGAGAAAGACGTGATCACCGTTACCATCGAATGTGGTGGCGTACAGGATCACTCTTCACAAATTATTGCTCTGGAGGGGCTGCAGCGTTATTTATCTAGCGAACATGTACTGGCCGAAACTGGTAACGAATACCCGGTAAATATTTATCACAACCCCATTCGCCTGGAAACCAAAAATCATGGCGAAGTGGCCTATCACCAACATCCGAGCGATAAAGCGGTAATAACCCTGCCGGAACAAGCAGATAAGTTTAACTATGGCATGCTCCCAAAAGACGAATGTATTGCTCATTTGAGCGAGGGTGGCTTAGGCCAACTCACTGCTAAGGATCACTTAGGAAACGAACGCCTGGATGAGTTTTTTACAGAGCATAAAGGCAAGCTTTATGCTCGCCATCCAATAAAAGTATTTATGGCAACAACCAGCCCGCTTATCGCTAAAACGGATTGTGTGTTTTACTTTATCGGCTATAACACAGGCTAGAGGGTTCGAAGATAAACCTAATATAGTGAGTAGTGAACTAATAATTTTGCTGCCCTAAACTCTTTTATAGCTAAACTGTAAATATATTTCAGAGAAGATCTGCCACTCATACCAAACTAGGTAAGTAAATGATCTAATATTGCGCAGGAGAAATTAATGAGAGCAAGGCGTTTGATTGAGCAATAGCTGGCTATTGGGATTGAAAACAACGAAGTTATCGTTAATTTTAACCAGCAAGATTGACCAGATATTTACCTAGCTTGGTATCACACACGCTTACTATTTTAAGAGGTTATTTATGAGTATTGTATTTTTAAACGGTGATTTTATGCCTATGGAAGACGCTAAAATTTCTCCGATGGATCGTGGCTTTTTGTTTGGTGATGGTATTTACGAAGTTATCCCCTCTTACGACGCTCATCTTATCGGGTTTGCGCCACACATAGAGCGTATGAATCAAGGTTTAAAATTGATCGGTATTGATTTTAAATGGGACAAAACAAAATGGTCAGAAGTTTGTAACACACTTATTAAAAAAAATGGCGCTGCTAACCTGGGTATTTATTTACATATCAGCCGAGGTGCCGACAGCAAACGCTTTCATGCATACACAGAGAATGTTCCCCCTACAGTTTTTGCATTTACCTTTGCAATTCCAGCTGCTAATTTAGCTGATAAATCAACAGCGAAAGCTTATAAAGTTTCAACGACTGAAGATTTACGCTGGCAGCGTTGTAACATAAAATCCACTGCACTTTTAGGTAATGTAATGCATTTTCAACATGGTTTTAGTCGCGGTTATAACGAAACAATTTTGTTTAATAGCAATAATGAAATGACCGAAGGCAGTGCCTGTAACGCCTACATAGTTAAAGATGGTGTTGTAATTACACCACCTTTGGATAATCAAATATTACCCGGTATTACACGTTTTATGCTATTAGATATTCTCGATAAACATAGCGACATTAAAGTTGAACAGCGCATTGTAAAAATGGATGAACTGTTTGCCGCTGATGAAGTTTGGTTAACAAGCTCAAGCAAAGAGATTGCCCCCGTTGTGCAAATCGATGGCAAACCGGTAGGTGATGGCGAAATTGGCGATCTATGGCTTGCCGCGCAAACCTTGTATAGCGCATATAAAGCTGATTATTAGCAGTTATTAATAATATTATCTAGGCGCAGCTCTGAATCTGCGTCTTGAAGTGGTTTGCGTATAAAATCAGTAACTAAGAAATGATAAATATAAAAAGCAGAGTTTAACGATAGTTAATCGCTATACCTATTTCTGCCGACAAGGTTTGCAATTGATCACTACTATCTAAACGAATAGACCAATTAAGTCCGCTGCCTACAGCTGTAACAATATTTACTGTACCGATAAGCTCAACCTCATCAACTTGGGCCTGCAAGGTGACTTTTGCGTCTCCTTCTAGCTTCACCATAATTTCACGATGATTAGCAATGATTTTTCCCTGACTGAACGTAATTAGCATTTTGACTTCTCTGAGGTAGCGATTATTTAAACCATTTTACAATAACCTCAATCGCTTTTCACACTCCTTCAGCATTTATAAATTATAAACACGATGAAAATTACCAGCATAACAACAGAAGCATTAATTTGTTTAAGATAAGATGAAACACTAAGAGGCCACATTGATAGATAGATCCTGCCTTTTAATATGAGAATCAATTGAATTCACCGGCAACTCACGTACCATATTCCCTAAAAACATTAGATGAGCCTTGTATGCCTATTTCCAATTCATTAAAAACCACCTTGTTAACTGTTACTGATGCGCAAGAGATAATAGATATACAATTAATTCAAGGTGTTTGGGGCGGGTATGGCGAACTATTCAGAGTCAGGCTTAGCGGAGGAAACACTAGTTCTGTGGTTGTCAAATTAGTTAAAACACCGCAACCAGGCTCGCATCCTAAAGGCTGGAATACAACACGCTCTCACCAGCGAAAATTACACTCTTATCAAGTTGAGTCATACTGGTACCTGCATTACGCCAATCTGTGTAATGAGCAATGCTATCTACCCCGCTGTTTAGCCGCACAAAGTGACAGCGAGCAAATATTATTAATATTGGAAGATTTAAGTGCAGTCGGTTATCCCGTTGTAAAAAAAGAAGTCTCCCTTGATGAAGCAAAAACCTGTATCACCTGGTTAGCTAATTTCCATGCTTTGCATCTGCAAAAAAAAGTCACAGGTTTATGGCCTACAGGCAGCTATTGGCATCTGGCAACGCGGCCTGATGAATTGGCTGCTCTGCAGGATATAAAACTTAAAAATGCAGCCCGGCAAATAGATCAAATTCTAAGTCAATGTGCTTTTCAAACCATTGTTCATGGCGATGCCAAACTGGCTAATTTCTGTTTCTCTGCTGATGGACAAAAAGTCGCCGCAGTTGATTTTCAATATGTGGGATTAGGTTGTGGCATGAAAGATCTGATTTTATTTATCAGCAGCTGCATCCCTCCACAAAACTGTTTTGAACTGGAATCACAGCTGCTTGATTATTACTTTCAGGCGTTAACTACAGCGGTTTTAACTACTCGCTCAGATATAGATGCTGTGCAACTAGAGCTTGCCTGGCGACCTTTATATGCGCTTGCTTGGGCTGACTTTCAGCGTTTTGTAAAAGGTTGGTCTCCTGAGCACTGGAAGATTAATGAATACACTGAGCAGTTAACCGAGCAAGCAATCCATTCGTTAGAGCAATTCCAATAAAAAGAGGTCCGATAGCTTTGTTATTAACAACAGACACTCTCAATCAATTAAGTTTATTAGCCATCAAAGCTGCAGAGCAAGCGGGAGATTATATCCGAGGCTTTGACAGATCTTTATTAAAGACTCACTTTAAAGATGCGGGAAGCAGTAAAAGCTCACAAGTGGTCACCGAAGTGGATTTGACCAGTCAGGATATTATCTTAAACATTTTACAACCGAGTTGCGATTTATATGATTTAGCGCTGTTAAGCGAAGAAAACACCAACGAACAGGATGTGCTAAACCATCCGCGTTTTGATAAAGATTATTTTTGGTGTATTGATCCGCTCGATGGCACCTTACCTTTTATCGAAGGAAGTGACGGTTATGCGGTCTCGATTGCATTAGTCTCTCGTTGTGGCAAACCTGTAATTGCCGTGGTTCATCAACCGACAAAAAATATTACCTACCATACGTCAGTCGATCAATTTGGCCAAAGCGTGAGTTACAAAAACAAGAAGCAGTTAAACAAGTCAGCAAAAGCTGCGAGTAAAATCTTTACTTTTTATTGCGATAGAAGTTTTCTATCTAGTAAAAAATTCCCCTTATTAATTAACCAGTTGAAAACTCTCGCCAGACAATCGGGTTATGACAATTTTGCAGTTAAACAGGATGCGGGCGCCGTGATCAACGCGCTGTCTGTTATCGAAAATAGTCCCGCTTGTTATATTAAACTACCCAAAAAACAGTTAGGCGGAGGTTGCTTGTGGGACTTTAGTGCAACTGCGTGTTTGGCTAAGGCAAGTGCTATCTGGGTGAGTGATATTAACGGCAAGTTATTAGAGTTAAATCAACGTGATTCAAATTACATGAACCACCAAGGTGTACTCTATACATCAGACAAAAAGCTTGCACAGCAAATCATTGCCATATGTGCTTTATTAAAGTAACAAAAAACAATTCACTTACGAAAATCACCTTCCATTTTTCTCGCAACAAAGTCTGTTTGTATTTTTATCTGTTTAATAAAATATAATTGATATTTAAGAATAGCTGATTCAGCATTTAGAGAAAAAACAAAGAAAAAATGCGGCCGTGGAAGGCCGCATAACGCAAAAAAGGCGCAAAAAGGAATGTTATGAAACTCAAACATAGCTGTTGCTGCCACAACGGGTGCAATGAAAGCGTTTACATAGTAATGACCTGTTAGTCATTGAGGTGAAGTATAAAGCCCTAAATCAAAAGTTTCCGTGATCAAAATCACAAGAAAGCGCTTACATGAAGAAAGATAGTTACAAACTGTTACAAAGCGGGTTATTTCGTATAGAACTCACTTTAAAATGTATTAGAGGTAATCATTACAGCTTTTATTTGTTACTCTTAAGTCTTAAAGTATTTATTAGCTCAAGAAAAATCTACGAAAATTGAGATAATAAAACAGAAACGCTATTCTGGCACAAAAGAACTTTAATTACACCATACATTTATAGATAGTCAACAAATAAGCCTTTGACTTATAAATTAAAAAAAGAAGAAACTTTTAAAGCAGACTATTACTGCATTCAAAGCCAATAAGCAGGCAGCTGGGATATTATACGCAGGGCATTATTCCCAAGCCGCGCATAACATCCTCTATTGTAAGTATCATAGAAGGAAAGCAGTATGTACCTAGGTGTTCAGCTTTATTCTTTTGAAAAACAGTATGTTTTAAATGAACCTGATTATATTTTCAGGCGCCTGGCTGAAATCGGTTATCAAGCTATCGAAATGCCATTTCCAATGGACGTTGCTCCCTATATCAAGGAGTATAACCTACACTATTCAGCACTGCATACAGGCACTGACGCGCTGAAAGATTTATCCGCAATCATAACTCACCTTCACTCCAATGACTGCCAGAATCTATGTGTATCAGGTCCTTTGACATGGCATGATCAAAGTTTAAATAACTTTGAAAAGACATGTACATATCTAAATAAGAAAGCCGAATTGTTAAAGTCAGAAGGAATAAAAGTACATTATCATAACCATGATTTTGAATTTAAACTCGCGGAAGATGACAGGACTCCCTTTGAGATTCTATTGCAGCAACTGGATCCTGCGCTTATTCAATTGTGTGTTGATACTGGCTGGGTTGATATAGCAGGCCGAGATCCCGTCTCTTTTTTAAAGGAAAATAGAAGTAGAATATCCTATGTGCATTTAAGAGACTTTCTAAATGGCAAGTCGGTAGCACTAGGGCAAGGTTCTGTTGATGTCGCAGGTATTGTAAATGAGTTAAGTAACAATTCAGCACTAGAGTGGCTGATAGTCGAGCATGAACCTGAGAATGATACCCTTAAAAAATTATCGATAAGCAGATCTTATCTAAAAACATAATTATCGCTGTAAGCTCTCCCGCAGACAAGACTGTAATACAGCAAACTGCAACCGTTTGCTATGATAGTTAGTTAGTCGTCATAATCATCACCTAGCAACTCCTTAAGTCGTTGTTGCTCTTTAAAATCTTCAATACTGCGGCGAACCTGACCTTTGTCCCGACCTGGTTGCTTCTGGGGCTCTTTACGGACAGGGATTGAATCCTCTTCCCTGTCATCTTCATATTGCCACTCTTCTGTATCTTGAATTTCGTCATCAATTTGCTGAGAACTATTATTACTGTTTTCCATTTCATACTCCAAAAAACTAGTTAATAACTATCACTATGTGATGTACATCGGTTGGCATTGCAATCATATGCCAATTTCCGAGACTGAAATCATCGCAATTATTGTCTTTTTTAATAAAGAAAAAAACACGAGGGTCTTGTCTTTTACTTATACCTGCAAATAAGCACTCGGTTTCACTAAATTCAGCTCGCACAGGGATGTGAACGACAATCCAAACTACTTCCCTCTTTATTAATAATAAAGAATAAAGGGGGTTATTTGTCAAGGTAAAAAACGGTTGCCGAATGTGGGGCGAATATCTACAACCCCACACACCATAAAACAAGATGCCCTGACGCTTACTAAAGCATTATGCTTAGTTTATAAAAACGGCAATGATTGATCTTCGCAGTTAAACGTTGCTCGCAAGCCCGCTCTCTATTCTATACTCAACATAAGTGCTTTAAAAAGGAGTGGCTCGTTATGTTAAAAGCCCTTTTTATCGATTTAAGTGGCGTATTATATGTAGGAAATAAAGTTATCCCTGGTGCTGTTGCAGCAGTAGCCAAAGCCAGGGCAAAGCAGCTACAGTTACGTTTTGTCACTAATACTTCCCGCAGAACACGTACTCAGATATTAATGGACCTCAAAAACTTAGGCTTTGAACTAGCGGAAGAGGAACTCTTTACGGCACCTATTGCAGCCCATGCCTGGTTACAAGAAAAACAACTACGCCCCTATTGTCTTATTCATCAAAACATCAAAAGCGAATTCTCAGATCTCATTCAGACTAATCCTAATGCGGTTATTATTGGCGATGCTGAACAGGACTTTTGTTATGATAAGTTAAACCGGGCTTTCCAATTATGTCAGCAAGGAGCGCCTTTACTTGGTATCGGTTGCAACCGTTTTTTTAAACTAGATGAGCAGTTATTGCTCGATGCAGGACCTTTTATCAAAGCGATTGAGTTTGCAGCATCTACCCAAGCTATTATCTTAGGAAAACCATCCCGGGATTTTTTTCTGCAGGCACTGGCATCAACAAATTTACAGGCAGATCAAGTTTTAATGATTGGTGATGATATCTATGGCGATGTTGAGGGCGCAATCAATGCCGGACTGCATGGCTGTTTAGTGCGTACGGGAAAATACCAGCAAGGCGATGAAAACAAAATCAGCTTGCCGCATCAGAGTGCCGACTCAATCGTTGAAGCCGTCGATTATGCTTTGTTGAATTATCGCAACAGTTAATATACCCATGTTACTTCAAGATGCAAAATCAGCAAGCCAAAGTAATTCGCCATGCAGCTTATCCTTCAGTAGACATTTTTCGGTATGGTGCAAAAATCTGTAAAATCCAATCGATAAAAACCTGCACTTTAAACGGATAATTGCTCGACTTGGGTGTTAAAAGATAATAACTATACGGGCTAGTAAACGGCACAGCAAAAGGGATAACCAGCGAGCCATCTTCGAGTTGTTGTTCTATAAAAAATCGCGGGATCAGTGCAATCCCCATGCTGCTTACAGCAGCTTGATTCAACATATAAAAATGTGCCATACCAAACTTTTTATCGGTCGTTAGCTGTAACCCCACAGCTTTCGACCACTCCTGCCACATCTGCGGCCGCAGCGTATGTTTTAACAGCGTCATCTCGTTAATATCAGCAAGTGTGTGCATTTGCGCAGCTATTTGCGGCGAGCAGACCAGGCACAAATCTTCATCCATCAATTTAATGAAATTGACGCCTTGCGGCTCAGAGGTCGCACTGCGGATAACGATATCATAATTACTTTGCGAGAAATCAACAGGAAAATCACCAATTGATAAATCCACGTAAAGATTAGGGTAGCGCGATTTAAAATTTTCTAAGCAGGGGATCAAACAACTAATACTTAAACTGGGTAAGACATTAATCGTTAAGCTTTGCGCGCGCAAAAGCTGCGACTGAATATCAATAGTGGCATTATTAATGGTTTGCAGTGCAGTCTGAATATGAGTCAAATAACGGCTCCCCTCATCAGTAAGCACTAACCTTCTATGCTGCCGTAAAAACAAGGGCATACCAAGATACTCTTCTAATCCTTTGATTTGTTTACTGATTGCACCATGAGTCACATGCAGCTCTTTTGCCGCTAGTGAAAAACTTACATGACGCGCAGCAGATTCAAATGTGCGCAGCGCATTTAAAGGCGGTAATTTTGGATACATTTACTTACTCACTCAACAGCTGACCAATGTTCATGTGACAATAACTCACACAAACAGGAAGATAACTCCTTTGCACTGCAGATGCAAATTCGATTAAATAGCACTATCGAATTTTAAACAGGTGAATATCAGATGGACTTGGAAGCGTTATTAGGTGTGTCATTACAAAGCACAGCCATCCTTTTTTCGGTTGCGATACTGGCCGGATTTATCAATGCCATTGCCGGCGGAGGCGGTTTACTGAGCATCCCCGTATTAATGTGGGCCGGGTTACCGCCAGCAACGGTATTAGCAACCAATAAACTGCAGGCATGTGGCGGTAGTTTCTTTGCCAGTTATTATTTCGTGCGTAAAAGTATTATTAAATTAGGTGAGATAAAGTTAGCAATTGCTTGTGCTTTTACGGGCAGTATTTTAGGTTCTCTTGCTGTGCAAGAGATTGATGTCAGCATTCTCGAATCAGTACTGCCCTTTTTAATTTTAGCTATCGGTGCTTATTTTTTATTTTCTAAAAAAATCACTGCCCAAGATAATAAACAGATACTCGCCCCCGCCATTTTTGCTTTTAGCATTGCCTTGTGCATCGGATTTTATGATGGTTTTTTTGGGCCGGGAACAGGAAGCTTTCTAACTTTGGCATTTGTTTCCCTGGCCGGTCATGATCTTATCAAAGCGACCGCCCATGCTAAAATACTGAATTTTGCCAGTAATATCGCAGCCCTGCTTAGTTTTGCTTTAGCAGGTAAAGTGTTGTGGCTACTTGGAGGTAGCATGCTGATAGGCCAAGCGATAGGTGCAACACTCGGCTCTAAATTAGTGCTAACTCAAGGATGCCGATTTATTCGCCCGTTAATGGTGACCATGTCTATCGCGATGAGCGCAAAACTATTACTGCATTAACACTTTTTTGGGGTATCGCTTTCAACTGTGCAGCAGGTTTATCTTATTTCACTAAGTTCAATACTGATATGCGAGTACAAAGTAACTATACTTCAAATTGTCCGCTAACAAATAGACGGGCAGAGCTGCTGACAGCTCGGATAATGCAACATATAATTTCGATAACAATACAGCCTGCGTAACGAATTAAGGAATTTTTATGGATTATATTGTGCTACCACTGAGTGTATTTTTTATATTTGTCGCACCGCTATGGTTAATCTTACATTACCGCAGTCGGAAGCAGACCAGTAAAGGCTTGTCAGCTAAAGATCAAGAGCAGTTACAGGCGCTGTTGAAACGCACAGAGCAGATGCAAAAACGTATTGTATCGCTTGAAAAAATTCTTGATGCAGAAGCACCGCAGTGGAGAGAAAAATGAAAAGTAAAAAGAAAACACTGTATCGCGATTCTAAAAACGGGAAATTAGGCGGAGTTTGTGCCGGAATAGCCGAGTATTTTGGCACTGAGATATGGATTGTACGCCTGTTAGTTATAACTGCATTTTTATTCTCTGCCGGATTTTTTGTTGTGCTCGCTTATATCGCAGCCTATTTCATTTTAGATGAAATGCCAGAACAGCGAAAATGGCAACAAAGTGTATATAAAGCGCATAATGTGAAAAAGAAACCCTGGCAGGCAGGTCACTCTGCACAGCAAATATTACAAAATGTAAGCCGCGAATTAGATGAAATGGAGAATAATATTGAGCAGATGGAAGCTTACGTTACCTCTTTTGCATTTAAAATGGACCGTGAATTTACAAATCACTAATTGTTACAGCCCAGCGGGATCGTGCACATTAACAGAGTCTGTTACTTTGCTTTCATCCTGCTCTGTAAACATCAATAACGCCTTGATTTATAGACGCATCTAACAAGTTTACAATTAAGTCTGTTCAATAGACTCAATATTGGAAATCTCTGTGAACTAAGCTGCATTGTATTTTTCCATATATTGTAAAATACCGTGTTGATATAAGCTTAGAAGGCGATGTAAAAAATGATCCAAGCGCAGAATTCATTTTCAAACAGTTTGCAGCTCGACTGGCAGCGTGCCAAGCAACTAGAGGCTATCTTTAGCTTTTATCAAAGCTCAGATCCTGAAAGCCTATGTCGCTTTGCTTCAGCGTTCGCCAAAGAGCAACAAATACCGCTAAAATTTATTCGCTTACAACCTAATTCAGCTTACGCCCCCTTTGCTGCCATATTTACTCTGTTAATTCAAAGCTTAAATGAATCCTCCTATAGCGTTGAAGAAGTAGTCTGTCAGGCGACCAGTTACAAACCTTTACAACAGAACTTAACAGCCATCCTAAAAGGCGAAATATTTAAGCGCAGCGAAATGGTAGTGGTAGATGATCTGTTTTTTGAGAAACAGGCGATTACTGAAGCAATCGTAAACTTGATTGAAATACTGATAACGAAACCCTCGCTACTTGTGATAAGCGACTGGCATTACGCCTCTGCATCGGCCATCGAGCTATTAAAAGTGTTGGCAACAAGAAAATTAGCAATACCGCTTATGGTAATGGTATCAATTGATAGCCAATATGCCCTGGTCAATAGACAAGATGATGAAGCATGGGAAAGTTTCTTGGATTGGTTAGATGACACAGCGCTATTGCATAAAGTGCCTGACTGCGATTGTACACCGATGCTCGAATGGGCGTACAGCTCAACATCGGATCTGACATCACAATTACTAGAGCAAAATGCCAGTTTAATGGCATGGCCGGAGGTAGAAGCATTGGCGCGCTTTTTACTCGAAGATCCGGCAATATCTGATGTAAACAAAGTAGAGCTACGCTTAAGACTGGCCGAAGCTTTATTATTCGCCGATGATCTAAATGCTGCACTTAACGAGCTTGAGTCATTACAGGTATTTCAAGAGCTTATAACTACCACTTACGACCGCGTACGCTTATTTAATTTGTTAAGCATAACCTTAGTGCAACGGCAAAGCTTCGAAGAGGCGATGCAATGCGCGGAAGTGGCCCTTGATATCGCTAAACAAGCTGACGACGGGCACCTGTTAGCACAGTCGATGTTTGTTAATTTCTATGCTCACGATAAGTCATCAACCCCTCTACCACTGCTGGTATTTGAACAACTTGATCGAGAACTGCAGCTGTATAATATGGATTGTTCACACCTGTACGTACTGCGCAATTATTACACTTACCTGCGATTTTACGACGATTTAAACTCGAAAACAGCCCTCGACGTTACCCAGCGAGGGGTAAAGCTAGCTAAAGAGATTGGGCACCGTCAAGGCATAGCCGCCAGCTATCATAGCAAGGGTATAATTTATTCGTATATTAACCGCTATCAGGCCACTTTCAGATGTTTTGCCATCAGTTCACGGATCCGTGAACAGTTAGGCGAGGCCAATGAACGAGTAAGAATGCATAACGGCACTGGATATTTTAATACCCTGCTAGAGCAATACCAAGATGCGCAAACTCAATACTTGGCAGCCTACAATATTGCTCGCCAAACCTGCGACTACTCAGAATTATTTGTCACCCTATATAACTTTGCCTGGCTGTACTTTTCTACCCGTGATTATCAACGGGCGACTGACATACTGGAGCAACTAGTACGTATCTGTCGGATTCGGCAAATGACCCATTTCCCATTTCGTAACCTATACGATATATTTAGCTTGAAGGGTTTATGCCATACAAAATTGGGGGAACTCAGGAGTGCCCAACAGTGTTTAGAGCGGATGCAAAGGCTGCCGTTTAAACCTTCGAGCACAGGTAAGTTTTTACAAGCCCTATTGAAAGGCAGCTTGTATGGAGCAGACGGCAATCTACAGCAAGCCCGCGAAATACTTGAACAAGCACCAGCCATATTAGGTCAAGTTGTCGATATGGACACCTCTTTGTTACCTCGCTGTAGCACCGAATTATTAGAGGTATACAGTCGCCAAAGTGACTGGCAAGCTTGTAATACGCTTGTCGATAATAGTTTGCTTATGTGTGAAAAATTGTCGTTACCGCGTTTTACTGAAACATTCACCTTTATTAAACTGCAAGTTGCACTGCAGCAGCCAGTCTATGCACGCGATCTTCCGGTTTATCCATTGCCCGAAGTCTCGCTACAGCTAGATGATCTGGTGCGCAATGCCAAACAAGTTACTCAGCTAAGACAAGTACAACAACGCCTGCGTGAAATGCAGTTGATTAGCCGCATGCAATCCTTACCTGAACGCTTCAATACAACTCAAGAGCTTGCCGAGGAAAGTTTGAAATTAGTATGCGCAAACTTCACCATCCAAGTGGGGATGATTTATCGCCTTAACGGCAAACAATGGCAGCTGTGCTGTCAAGTCGGTAATATGCAGTCCCTTAAAGGTGTGAATAATTACTTAGAAGATATAGCTGATAAAAGGAAGCCCTGGGTTGAAAACAGCTTTTGCTCGCTAGGTGAAGATGGTAAACGCGCCACTTATGATTCGGTGGCTTGTTTGCCAGTCTTTGTCGAAGAACACCTTTACGGAGCGATGATCCTTTGTAACTTTAATCGTAATCGCTATTTTGATCGTCAAGAGCAAGATATATTGCATTTAATCAGCCGCCAACTAGGCAGCCAATTGCAGTTGCTTAACCACCAGGAAAACTTGCTGAAAATGTCCTCTACTGATCCATTAACGAGCTTGTTTAATCGTCAGGCATTATTAACACGCCTAGAGCAAGAATTACTTTTGTATGAGCAGCACACAGATACTTACCAATTCTCCTTGGCCTATATTGATTTAGATAACTTTAAAAAAGTGAATGACTTATTAGGTCATGACGTAGGCGACAAGGTGCTTAAAGCATTTGCCAGATTATTAGTGCAGACTATGAGATCTGGGGATATTGTAGCTAGATGGGGTGGCGATGAGTTTGTTGTGCTATTCCCGAATGCCAATCACGCAGATGCGCAAATTACTGCAGAACGTTTATTAACAAACCTGAAAAAACAGAAATTTTTTAGACCTGAGCTAACTAAATGGGCTGATAAGCCGGAAATAGTTGCGAATTTGCCTGACTTAAGTTGCTCTATTGGTATTAGCGACTGTGCTGGAGTCGACTACGATAAACTCAGCGAAGATTGGTTACTTAAGCAAGCTGACCGCGCATTGTATCAAGCCAAAGCCGAAGGGAAAGGCAGGGTTTGTGTAATAAGTAAAAGTATGGATTGCGGTTGAGATTAGGCAAATGCTATTAATCGTATTTATAAAAGCTGCGTAGGCTAAGACAACGCAAGGATTGACGGGCTGCTCATATTAAGGCGAGCCCTAGCTAATAAGCAAAATACTAAGCCTAAATCTCGATTTTTTCACCACAGTATCTCTAGCATAACCTCGCTTTTTTAAATTTACCGGTATTTAATAGCGTGATAACAGCCAAGGAAAAAACAGATGTCGAACATACTTTTATTAGCCAATCTAAACTGTGATCGGGTATTGCAGCTGGATAAACCGTTAACCACAGGCGGCCGTCATCACTACGATGATATGGGACGGCGTTTAGGTGGCGGTGGCGCGAACACAGGTTTAGGTCTGGTCTTTGCGGGACATCATGTCGCTTTAGTTAGCCAAATCGGTAATGATAAAACGGCTGACTGGTTATTAGCTGAAGCGAGTCTGCAGGGGCTGGATTGCCATTTATTACAACGTAATGATCTGCTCACACCGGAATTACTGCTGCTTATGACACCTGATGGAGAACGAACCATAATTCGACCTCATCGCCCGGTGTTTACTCTGGGGCTGGCACCGGATTTCACGCTTTGGGATGCGCTCTATATCAATTCATCTGCAGTCGGCGCTGAAATTTGGGCCAAGGCTGCTCTTGAACATACTTTAGTTGTGGCACAATTAAGCAAAGATGAACGTGCCCGCCCTTGCCATATCTTAATTTCATCGAAATCAGATATGGCTGGTCGTTGCTTAAATATGGATGACAGCGCTGCAATATGGCAATACGGCCAGCAGATTGCAGGCACACAGTTACGCTACTTTATTGTTACTGATGGACAAAATGGTGCCACGGCTTATAGCCAGCAATCCAAACTGAATATTCCTGCGCTAGCGGCGAAAGTGGTGGATACTACCGGCGCGGGGGATGCTTTTGCTTCCGGCCTGATCAATGCTCTACTTGAGAAAAAAGAGATCACTGCCGCGATGAGCCAAGGGGCATATTGGGCTGCAATTGCAGTAGCAACAGATAGTTCGACTCCGGGTAAAGAGTTACAAAACTACCTGATGAAATTGCGAGGTTCCAGCAGAGTTTAACGCTTTGAGAGCCCGGCTTAAAAAGCCGGGCTAGTTGCAATTGCAGAAGGTTAATTTCTATAACAGGGCAGCCAAAGCTTTTAACTAAAAAAGTAATGGCTTTCCTCTTTTTCATAAAAAAAGACAGGGATGCATATTTATTCTCATAAAACCTCTACAGCCAGCTGTAAATGGCACTTAAATAACCCAGGAAAACTAGAGTCATCTCTTGCATTTTACATTAAAAATAAAAAGATAAGGCTCTCGTTCCTTATATGGATTGCAGGGTATAGAGCATGCTGATAAAGTACCCTGCTAAATTGCTTCGTATAATCCCAATGATATGGTTTGGGAGTTTCTACCAAGATCCTTAAATTCTTGATTATGAAGTCTGTAACTTTACGTACCTAAAATAAAGGTAGAGACTGATGAATTACTTTAACTTACCTAAGATCGATCTGCATTGCCATCTAGATGGTAGTGTCCGCCCGCAAACAATTATTGATCTCGCTCAGCAGCAAAATATTACCTTGCCGAGTGAAGATATTAATGAAATAAACACCTTAATGATTGCTCCTGAAACCTGTCTAAACTTAGATGAATATCTGAAGCGATTCGAACTGCCGCTATCAGTAATGCAGATTGCAGAGGGTATCGAGCGTATCTCATTTGAGCTATTTGAAGACGCGGCTAAAGAGAACGTTAAATATTTAGAAGTTCGTTTTGGTCCTCTACTGCACCTTGAACAAGGTCTGACTCTCGATCAGATTATCGGCAGTGCAGTAAAAGGGATGAAGCGAGCTGAAAAACTATACGATATCAAAGGTAACTACATTCTATCGTTACTAAGACATATGCCTAAAGAAGGTATTAAAGGTGTTGTTGACGCAGGTGCAAAATATCTTAATAACGGTGTTGTTGCTTTTGATTTAGCAGGTGGTGAACTACCGGGGTTCTGCGAAGAATTCGTACCTTATGCGCAATATGCTGCAGAGAAAGGTTACCGAATTACCATTCATGCTGGTGAGCAAGGCTCCGGCCAGAACGTATATGATGCAGTATCGCTACTGGGTGCTGAACGAGTTGGACACGGTATCCATATTAAAGGGCACGCGCCAGCCTATGATCTGGTCAAAAGCAAAGCGGTTGCTTTGGAAACCTGCCCGAGCAGTAACGTACAGACCAAAGCTGTGGACAACCTTAGCAGCCATCCGATAAAAGAATTTTATCAGGACGGTGTGCTTATCACTATTAATACTGATAATCGTACCGTTTCTAATACCACCATGACCGATGAAGTGCGTAAAGTTATGGAAGAGTTCAAGTTGAGCCGTGAAGATTACTTTAATATCTATAAGATAAGCGTTGCACACTCATTCGCCAGCGAGTCAGTGAAACAGCACTTACTGCAGTACGCTGAGTAACCTTAATCACGCTAATCCTGAAATACTAGCTACTGTTTGGATTGCTAGAAAATAAAGGAAGCCAGCAGTTAATTTATTTAACAGCTGGCTTTTTTATATCTGTTTCTATCTTGCTACATATTTAGCCAGCTTTTCCCGCAAGCCTGCTAATCTAAAACATAATCTGTGGTAATAATTTCAAGAACATGACCATTCGGATCTTCAAAATATAATCTCCGACCATCATAAAGTCTATTGATAGAACTGTCGCACCACCAAGAGTGCTAGCATAATCGTCCAAATAACAAACATTTCCACATTTAATATTTGCTTAACACTCTATTTAACAGCCTAATTGATATTAGATCGCAACCTGCCATTGACTTGGACGTCTAGACGTCCTAGTATCGTTTTGTTGTTTACGTTTTAATGCTCGCTTTGCCTACAGTGCAGACAGAACAATAACGTACTCTTAATTAAATTCAGGAAATTTGATGATAGAAATAAGAAATGTTAATAAGGTGTTTTATCAAGGTGAGCGAGCTATCAATGCGCTCAGTGATATCAACCTTAATATAACTCAAGGTTGCATATACGGTGTTATCGGCTCTTCGGGAGCGGGTAAAAGTACCTTAATTCGTTGTGTTAATTTATTAGAGCGCCCGAGCAGCGGTAATATCATTGTTGATGGTATTGATCTGACTTTGCTTTCAAATCAAGAATTAACATTAACTCGCCGTAAGATTGGCATGATCTTCCAACACTTTAACCTGCTCTCATCACGCACTGTTTTTGACAATATCGGCCTGCCTCTAGAACTGGCTGGTATGAATAAAAAAGCCATAAAACTTAAAGTTGATGGTTTATTAGAGCTTGTCGGACTGAGTGATAAAAGTGATAGCTACCCTGCTAATTTAAGTGGTGGACAAAAACAACGTGTTGCGATTGCCCGCGCATTGGCTTCCGATCCAAAAGTATTATTGTGCGATGAAGCAACCAGTGCGTTAGATCCGGCCACCACACTATCAATTTTA
Source organism: Psychromonas sp. (assembly GCF_983033635.1). Classification (NCBI taxonomy): domain Bacteria; kingdom Pseudomonadati; phylum Pseudomonadota; class Gammaproteobacteria; order Alteromonadales; family Psychromonadaceae; genus Psychromonas; species Psychromonas sp. The sequence continues at coordinate 17,424 of NZ_CEZLMY010000037.1, forward strand.
GAACTGCTGCGAAAGATCAACCAGGAGCTAAACTTAACCATTTTGTTAATCACGCATGAAATGGCGGTGGTAAAAGGTATCTGTTCTGAAGTCGCTATTATTGGTGATGGTAAATTAGTTGAACAAGGTCGAGTCGGTGATATTTTTGCCCACCCTAAAACTGCATTAGCACGTCAGTTTATTCGCTCGACATTAGATCTCTCTATTCCCGAAGATTACCGCAGCCGTTTATTAACGGAACATGTCGACAACAGTTATCCGCTAATACGTTTGGAATTTACCGGAGCTTCGGTTGATGCACCTTTAATCAGCCAAGTTGCACGAGAGTTTAATATCGATATCAGTATTCTTAGTTCGAATATGGACTATGTGGGTGGGGTTAAATTTGGCCTGATGTTAGCTGAGTTTTTTGGAGCAGAAGACGCTGCACAGCAAGCTATCGCTTTTCTAAAAGAACATAAAGTCGAAATAGAGGTGTTAGGTTATGTCGCTTGATTCAATTTTCAGTTGGTGGGGAAACAATGAACGCCTTATCGCTTTATTAGTCGATGCATTAGGGCAAACATTAGCAATGGTTTTTGCTTCAGGTTTTATCGGCTTTATTTTCGGTATTCCATTGGGGGTTTTATTACACCTGAGTAAAAAATCAGGTTTACTTGAAAATCATGCTTTAAATAAAACACTGGGTATCGTGGTTAATATTGGCCGCTCAATTCCATTTATTATTCTCTTGGTTGCGATTATACCCTTTACACGTTTTATCGTCGGAAGTTCAATTGGCACCGCAGCGGCAATTGTCCCGCTAACGATTGCTGCGATTCCGTTTATCGCACGTCTTGTTGAAGGTGCGTTATTAGAAGTACCTTCAGGTTTAGTGGAAGCTGCGCAGGCGATGGGAGCCAAACCCAGACAGATCATTACCAAAGTACTTCTGCCAGAGGCACTGCCCGGCATTATCAATGCAGTGACTATTACCCTAGTTACTCTCGTAGGTTATTCAGCAATGGCAGGAACCGTTGGTGGCGGAGGACTTGGTGATGTAGGTATTCGTTATGGCTATCAGCGTTTTGACGGCACGGTAATGATGATTACTGTAGTTATCTTAGTAATTCTTGTACAAATTATTCAATCTGTTGGTGATCATTTAGTTAAGCATGTTGATCATCGCTAAAAATTTCAATCCAAACTAAAACTAAAATTCAGGGAAACACCTTGAAAGGAGAAATACCATGACCTTTAATCTTAAAAAGATTTTCACTGTTGTCGGCTTAGCCTCAACACTGGCACTAGCTGGCTGTAACGATAACGAAGCTGTTGTACAGACCAACCCAGTTGTTGATAACAATAAAATTACTGTTGGCGTAATTGCAGGATCCGAAGCACAAGTTGCTGAAGTGGCCGCACAAGTTGCAAAAGTAAAATATGGTTTAGAAGTAAATCTGATTATTTTTTCTGATTACATTACACCTAATGCAGCACTGGATGAAGGCTCTATTGATGTGAATGCATTCCAACATAAACCTTATCTTGATCAGCAAATTAAAGATCGTAACTATAAGTTTGCTATCGCAGGTAATACATTTGTTTACCCTATCGCCGCTTACTCAAACAAAATTAAATCACTTGATGAATTAAAAGATGGAGATCAAATTGCAGTACCAAGCGATCCAACCAACCTGGCTCGTGCTTTAATGCTTCTTCAGCAGCAAGGACTGCTTAAATTAAAAGATGGTGCAGATCTGACAGCCACGGTACTTGATATTGTAAGCAGCCCTAAGAACTTAAAGATTGTCGAGTTAGAAGCAGCACAACTGCCGCGCTCTCTTGATGATGTCACTTTTGCAATTATCAATACAACTTATGCAAGCAGCATCAACTTAACACCGGAGCAAGACGGTATCTTTGTTGAAGATAAAGAATCACCATATGTAAACCTGATCGTTGCCCGTGAAGACAATGTGGCAGCTGAAAATGTAAAAACATTTGTTAAAGCATACCAGTCAGAAAAAGTTTACCAGGTAGCGCAGGAAATATTCAAAGGTGGCGTTGTTAAAGGTTGGTAATTTTATAGATACAAACCAGTGCTCATCTAACTCTAGTGGTTTGGCATAAGCAACTAAAAAAGGTATTGATCCTAGATCAATACCTTTTTTTTTAACTACCAGATCCGTTGCATATATATTTCGCTTTAATGACAGTCATAAAAAACAGAGCGAAGTCTGCTTGGTAAAAGCATTTTAGGGATTAATTCGATCTAATCGTCATTTCTCTAATTTGGATCTGAATCGGTAATAACACGACCGTCACGTGAATCATAGTAAATGGAAAGCGTCGGTAATGGGTTATAGAAAAATCGGCATTGATCTGGCCCGATATAGGTAACTTTATAATCGGAGTCAGCAACATCTGCAGAGAGCGAAACTGTTGGCCCCTCTTCTAATACAGTGATCCATACAGAAATACAATCTTCTGTATTATCAAGCCTTGGGCTCTCCTCAAAAGGAGGCCAGCTTTGTGCCGGCCAGCCCCACTGGTTGATATCTAATTGACCATCACTTCCATGACCATAAACCTGCAAATTATCAACCGGACCTGAATTGCCTGTAGCGATCCATTTCATATTGGCGAGATTGATAGCGCTGGCAAAAGCACCTCCCGTGCCTTTTACTACAGAAACTTGACTGTCTTGTTTAAGATTCACAAATTTTGGCAGAGCAGTGGCTGCTAATACCCCCAGAATAATAATAACCACCACAAGCTCTATAAGAGTGAAACCTGTTGCGTTGTTTATTAATCTTGGTTTATTGAACATACATATCCATGCGAGCAGTTAGTGTCATTAAAATTTAAGTGCTTATTAGGCTGATTTTTATGCGGAAAGTAAATAATTTATTTAAAGAAAAGAAGAGTTGCCGCGGAATTTGTATTGTTAATACTTAAAAAGAAAAGGCTGGAGATCCAAATTGAAAATGGCGGTTATAAAATAAACCAATAAGCTATGAATCTCCTGCCTTGCCAGCTTAAGATAAACAACTACAGACACAGTTCCGCCCTGAATCTTTTGCTTTATACAGGTATTCATCGGCTTGTTTAAACATTGAAGATTCATCATTGTAAGGTATATCAACAATGCTGCTGACGCCAGCACTGACAGTAATTGATAATGTACACTCTTTACAACTAAAGAATGTATTTTCAACGGTTTGGCGAAGTTTCTCAGCAATAACTAAAGCGTCATCAAGATTAGTATCGGGTAATAATAACGCAAACTCTTCGCCACCTACTCGCCCTATATAATCAGATTTCCGTACCACGCTTTTACAAATATCCACAAATTGCTGTAACACTTGATCGCCACACGGATGACCGTAATTGTCATTAACTAATTTAAAGAAATCTATATCCAATAAGATTAACACCAGCTCACCATTAGATTTTATCGCCTTTTGATAATCCAATCTGAACAAGGCCATAAACTGGCGACGATTAAAGGCTTTAGTGAGACTGTCGACGGTTGCATGCTCAATTAACTCATTTTGAGCATCAATCTGTGCAGCTAAAATATTATTTGCATAATGTGCCAGGGTAATAAATTCTGAATATTTTAAACTGTCTTTGACAATCAATCTGTTTGTGCTCGATGCTGATTTAAAAACATGAATAAAACGCTGCATATCTCTATCCAGACTATTTTTGAAAGCGAATCCAACCATCACGAAGACAGCCAATAAAATCACAGTAATGGCCAGCACATTAAACATACTGCGTTGTAATGACTTATCCATCTCCACTTTGAAATTAGCTATGTATAACTCAACCTCTTCCACATAAGTTCCCGCACCTAAAGTCCATCCCCAAGGTAGAAAAGCTTGCACATAAGAGGTTTTAGTCGAAACTTTATCTGTGACAGGATTAACCCATGAATATTGTACAAAACCACCATATTGATTATTAATTACGTTATTGATGCTGGTAATTAATTTGTTGCCATGGATATCAGAAAACTCTGAAATATTCCGATGTTTCATATTAATTAACTCAGGGTGCGCAATAAACTCCCCTTGCTTATTAAACACAAAAATATAATCCGAACTTTTACGCTTAAAATTAATTTTATCGAGAATACTTTGTTTGGTATCTTGATCAATATCAGACTCATATTCAAAACCACCTATGTACCAGCCTAGGGCTTTAAACGGCTTGATAAAAATAAGGGCGGGTTGGTCAGCTGTTCCTGATTCTGTTAAATTTTCCTGCAGAAAACCACGACCTTGGCTTTTAATCAAATAGGTCATTTTTTCGCGTAGCGTTTCTGAAAAGGTACTGTTTTGTTTGCTCTTTCTAGGTTTTAAACTTTCTAAAACAGGGGTACCATTACTGTTATAAATGAAATAATGACCTTGTTTATTGTTACCGGCTATTACCGGGGCTAATGCCTCAATAACCGATTGTTTAATTTCTGAAAGTGGGCTGTTTTCTCTGTTCTGATAATAAATGTTTTCGGCAATTAATAATGCTTGCTCGACATGAGCTTGCATCTCCAATTTTACCCGATTTCGATAACTGTATCTTTGAAACGCAATAAACTCGATCAGGTCTGCGACTTGATCTTTAACGTGAGTTTTTTTAGCCAATAATTGTGCATCCCGAATTTCATTAATTTGTGTTTGATGATCACTTTTAATCATCTCAATATAATAAAAAGAGATCACAACAGAAGAAGCGATCATCAATACTAAAATGACCGCTGTAAATCTACCTAGCAAACTTTTTCTTTTCATCTCATCCATTAAATTATCCCTGTTTAATAAATTTTTAAAATCGAGTCAAGGCAGGTAAATATAAATTTCAGAGCGCTGCAATATTGCTATCACGGCCTCAAGATACAAAAACGATTGTAGGGCTTATCTAGTAAAAAGACACACAATATAATAGGTTAATTTTAATAACAATTTCAGTGCGTAATGTCAAGATTATCACTAATGGCTAGCTTACAAGATGCAATATTTACAAATGCATTAACAATAAATAGAATTTTTCATTAATTGTAACAAGAGCCCGGCTTAAAAGATTATCGGGATAACGAGGAAAGACCCGCTCATTTATTAGACTACCCTTTTTCTTATGAACTTTATAAGATAAAAGTCAATGAACCAGCATATTTTAACGATTTCTCTTATCTAATTACCTGATATATATATGGGGGCATATATCTCCTCGCATATTTTTTTGAGTAATACTTATTCTTCAACCATACTTATTATTAATTTTCTTTGAAGACATAGTATGATGCTCAATCGTTCGTTGAAATTTTTTTTGTATTTTACGATCATCTGCCTGATTGGGCTCTTTGCTGCTTATTCATCCGCACTGCCAATTCATAATACAGATGATTTACAACTGAAATATCCCGCCTTAGTTGAATCTATATACCAAAACCACTCTGACAATAATTATTGGCAAGAGGAGTCGCTAAGAAATGAATTTGAAAAGCAAATAATATTAATAGCTCTTGCTGATGTTAGCGATGATTTATCTGATTGCTACCAGGCATTAAAGCAGGCGACTAAACAGAAAGATTGGCAGCGCTATGAACGTGTAGCTTCAGATTCGTTACTGTTTTATATGTCCTATACAGAGCAAATAGCCAGTAAAGGCATCTCCTGGTTATTTGGAGAGCGAATAGAAAATAACATTGGGGCACCATCCAATAAATCAATTGACGCATTTTTTAATGCTTCATCTACTCAAGCTCGATTGGAATATTTACAAGCGTTATTACCCAGATCAGCTCAACATACTCGCCTCTACCAAAATTTGTTCGATTTTTATCTGAACAGCAAAAATATTTCTCGTTCTCCGAAATTTACAGCTTTTGCAAAACAGGATAAAAAGCTTCAGCAAAAAGATTTCTTACTCGCTCGCTTACAAATTTCAGGAGATATATCGCTGCAGATGAAACTGTATTTTGAGTCACAGGAGAAAGAGCTCTACAGCCAGGAGCTTCAAGAAGTGATTCAACTTTTTCAAGTACGTCACGGTTTAAAACCTGACGGTATCATAGGTAAAAACACCCGCTATTGGCTTAATATCAGTTATCATGAACGTCTAAGATTAATGGCATTAAATATCTTAAGACTGCAATTGTGGGCAATCAATAAACCCAGAATGGTATTAGTGAATATCCCAAATTATACAATGGAGTATTGGGAAGATGGCCAGAAAGTATTTGAAAGTAAGGTGATAGTCGGTCGTTCAGAAAGAAAAACACCGCTCTTTACCTCTAAACTTGATTCGATTGTATTTAATCCAGCATGGAACGTACCAATTACAATAATGCGTGAGGATATTCTGCCTAAGGCGTTATCAGACAGTGATTATTTGAACCAGCACCAATATGAGATCATTCCAAGTTGGCGAAGTAAAGAGGTGATTGATCCGAATCAAATTGAGTGGGAGTCGATCACTGCAGAGAATTTCCCCTATAAATTGCGCCAAAAACCGGGACACGCTAATGCGCTTGGTTTATATAAATTCAACACTCCAAACAAATACGCCATCTATCTACACGATACACCTGCAAAATACTTATTTGAAAATAGAAATCGCACTTACAGTTCGGGTTGTATCCGTGTCCAAAAAGCAGAGCAATTTGTACAACTGCTTATGGATAAATCGGGTTTTTCATCTCAAGATTATGATAGGCATCATAAAGAGCAAAAAACCAGTGTGGTGGGTTTAAAGAAAAGAATAACCCTTTATACAATGTACCAGACAGTATGGGTGGATGAATCAGGTTTTACGCAGTTTAGAAAGGATATTTATGATTACGACAAACTAAGTAAAAGTAAAATTAAAACAAAATATTTTCATTTTCAGTAAAATAAAACCCCTTATTCTTCAATCAGTAAGCTAAGCAATGGCGTATCTCTGCAACATTTAAGCGATATCTCGTTTGACCCCATTATAAATACCCCGTATCTTCGCACTCAACTGTTCATTATCTGCACAATGGAGCTTTATGAGAACCCCTGATTTTAGTCGTCGAACATTTCTTAAAACCGGCCTTGTTGCTTTAGGAGCAGCGGCTTTTCCATCTGTATCATTTGCATCATTAATGAGCGACGCGCCCAGAGTATTGCAGATGAATAATCTTCATACCGGTGAAAGATTACTAACAGAATATTTCGATGGTCAAGACTATCAGTTAAGTGAACTGCAGAAGATTAATCATTTATGCCGTGATTTTCGCCAAAACGAAGCGGTAAATATGGACAGAGGTTTATTCGATCAACTCTCTAGAATCCAACAACTCATTGGCTGTGATAATCAAGTTCAAATCATCTCAGGTTATCGTTCCCCTGCAACCAATGAAATGCTCCGCGGAAAATCAAGCGGTGTCGCTAAAAAAAGTATGCATATGCGCGGTAAAGCGATTGATTTTCGCCTAGAAGGTGTACCGTTGGCTGAAGTTAGAAAAGCTGCGCTATCACTTAAAGCAGGTGGTGTAGGTTATTACCCTGGCAGTAATTTTGTGCATATTGATACTGGACACTTTCGTTCATGGTCATGATAACGACGTTAATAACCGAAAAAAGTAACAAGCAAAATGGCTAGCAAAATGGCTAGCAAAATGGCTAGCAAATTAGCTAGCCATTAGGATGTAGTAAAAAGATTTGAATCACTGTTAGCTGTAATTTACAGTTTAACCATTACCGACCTGTTTGCCCCAAACATTGCCCTGTAAACTAACATGAACAGTGATCTCTTCACGATCATGATAAAGCTGCTTAGCTTGTAGTTGATAGTTCAGACCTGCTTCTTCTAACATATCGGTTAAGATTTTCAAATCTTCACTGGCTTCCTGGTAGCGTTTTTTCATTGGCAGTTTAAGGTTAAAAATAGCTTCTTTACACCAGCCTTCAATCAACCATTTGGCCATCAGTTTTGCGACACGTTTTGGTTTTTCAATCATATCACACACTAACCAATCGATATTTTTACGCTCTGGCTCGTACTTAAAGCCATCAACCATATAATGGGTTACCTGGCCACTATCCATTAAGCTCTCAGCCATAGCGCCATTATCAATACAGGTAACAAATAGTCCGCGGCGTACTAACTGATATGTCCAACCACCCGGACATGCACCTAAATCCACCGCTCGCATACCAGAGTGTAAACGCTCTTCCTGCTCTTCTGGTGTTAAAAACACCTGGATTGCTTCATCAAGCTTTAATGTTGAGCGGCTTGGCGCTTCACTTGGGAAACGTAAACGCGCAATGCCCATATATAATTCGCTGCGATTATTCGGCACAGAAAAACCGATATAAGCGGATTGATTATCTAAAAAACAGAGGTGATAACAGAGCTTTTTACGATTCTCTTTATTCGTCAAACTGTTGTGCTTTTTCAAGGCTTGGCGCAGCGGTACCGTAAACTTACGACAGAAAGTTAATAATGGTTTTGTCTCATCACCTTCCGGTGTTTCAACATACAGATCGCCCCCCATAGGCATATTGCGTGTCACTTCAAGAATCGGACTAATACGATCATCAAGCGGCAGGTTTTCCACAAATGCTTTTACAGCTATTAACTGACGGGAAAAAATAAGTTGCGAATAATCAAGCTGTTTTACTAACCCTTCCACTTCCTCCGGGTTATAACATTGGTAAAATACATAACCGCTATTACGCACTGTTTTAATAAAACCAAATACTTCTAAAGCCGTTGCTTTGTCTTGTATTTCATTTGCACAGTCATTTTCAAAACCGGGACGACAATATAATAAAATTCCTAACATACCTACCTCTGCTCAATATCTCTTAAGCGTAATCTTTTAATATACTCAGACTAATCTGAGCTTTTAATATTTTTGTCTTTGAACAAACTTACCAGCAATAACAGCCATGCGATTATCAATAATAAACCACCAATCGGTGTTATCGCTGCCACTGTCTTAGTACCGGTTAAAACGTACAGATATAAACTGCCACTAAAAAAACAGATACCTAATACAAATGCAATTTTACTAATGAGTAAAAAGCGATTACTAATAAAAAGTGAAAGCACACAAACGACTAATAAAGTGATCGCATGAAATAACTGGTAAGTAACGGCTAGTTGGAAGTATTCAATCTGCTGACTAGAGGCCCAGCCACTTAAACCGTGGCTGGCATATGCACCTAACGCCACGCCTGCTGCCCCTAATATTGAGGCGATAATTAAAAACAGACGTGTTGTATTAGGGATTGTCAAATGAGTGATAATAGTTACTCGGTAATAATCACATCTAAGCTTTTCGCTAACTCATCCATCTGTTTCATTTGTGACAGGAATGGTTTTAGCTTATCAAGAGGAAGTGCACATGGGCCATCACACTTAGCGTTGGCTGGATCTGGATGCGACTCTAAGAACAAGCCGGCGATTCCTTGTGACATGCCCGCTAAACCAAGTTGTACCACTTGGCTACGACGACCACCAGCACTATCACTACGTGCTCCAGGTTTTTGTAATGAATGAGTCACATCAAAAATAACAGGGTAACCTGTTTCTTTCATGGTGCTGAAACCTAACATATCAACCACCAGGTTGTTATAACCAAAACAGCTGCCACGTTCACAGAGAATGATCTCATCATTGCCCGCTTCGTTGAACTTAGTAATGATATGCTGCATTTCATGCGGAGCTAAAAACTGCGCTTTTTTCACATTAATAACCGCATTGGTTTCAGCCATTGCTTTAACAAGATCGGTCTGACGGCTTAAAAATGCAGGTAGTTGGATAACATCAACCACTTCCGCTACAGGTTTTGCTTGGTAAGGTTCATGTACGTCGGTAATAATTGGCACATTAAAGGTCTTTTTGATCTCTTCAAAAATACGCAAACCTTCTTCAAGCCCCGGGCCACGATAGCTATTAATTGATGAACGATTGGCTTTATCAAACGATGCTTTAAATACATATGGAATATTTAACTTCGATGTAACTTCAACATAAGTTTCTACCATCTTCATTGCTAAATCACGTGACTCTAAAACATTCATGCCACCAAATAAAACAAATGGGCGGTCATTGGCAACATCAATATTGCCTACTTTTACTATTTTTTGTTTCATCATTTACTCTCTTCTTTATTAGTGAAGCACTTGAGTATTTGTCTCAAGGCTCATCTGTTTAATCTGTTGTTTTAATAGGCTTACAATTGGATCTTCAGGAAATTGTTCAATAAAGAATTCAAAATCGCTACTTGCCAATTTAAAACAGTCTAGTTGCTGAAACAGGAAACCGCGATCTCGTACTTCATAAGCATCATCAGGATCAATGCGCAGTAAAATATCACAACACAATAAGGCCAACTCTAAGGCATCAGCCTGAATATAGGCGGCCTTAATAACGTTAATTAAGCGTTTTATTACGGTTTTATTATCATCAGGCTTAAGCATATCAAGCGTTAATCGAGCATGATTGCCTAACTGTCCACGAACTTTAAGTTCAAGCAGATCCCATGAAGGTAACTCACCGGTAAACGGATCAAGATAAAGCACTTCATTTTGTAGATTAATACGAATCAAAAATCCGCTCGGAAAGCAGATCCCTTGCGCATCAAAATCACAGGCATTTAATAAATCTAAGAGTAAAACCCCCAGACTAATTGGAATCCCTTTTCGGCGTGATAATACTTTAGAAATCAGGGCGTTTTTAACTTTAAAAAAAGCTTTCCAATCACCTCTAAATTCTTGCTGCTGGTAAAGAATATCAAGCAGTTTATTTAGTTTTTCTTTATCAGCAACGGCAAAACCAGCTAGTTTCGATTTAATAACAAGATGTTGCAGACGTAACTCATCTTGAAACTTTTTAACACTAATGCCTGTTATTTCCGATTCAACAACAATGGCGGCATCAATCAGTGAGCATGCCTCAAAATCGAACTGTTCATTAATCAACAGTTCACTATTTTCATAATCGACATTTTCTACAACATCATTTTTAGATACAGTTATCACGTTTTACCCTACTAATAAAATAGCTTGTTTGCTGATTGCCAGCTTGCCGATATAAGCAAGCCAACCAAACGCACCTATAAACGCTAAAAATTGCATCCCTTTCCGTTTACTTTTATCTAAAGCAACAGAAACCATCACAAGATAAGCGACAAATGCACCTATTTTTTCGATTAACCAAAAACCATGATTATCAAAAGGATTAATTTGCACAAACCACATTAAAATCAAACCTAACAGCAAAATAGTAAAATGAGTATGTAACAATATTTTTTTGAAAATTACTTTTTGTGCATTTTTATGGCCAGTTTTCTGCCAGTAAAAAGAAACGATAAAAAGTAAAACTGCCAGTAAAATAAAGGTTAAGTG
>NZ_CEZLMY010000038.1:0-16270 GCF_983033635.1 Psychromonas sp.
ATAAAAACAGGTTATTTTTGCAATTAGTTTTTATACCTGTTTTGCAAACAAGTTATCCACAAGATTAGCTTTGTTATCCACACATTCTTATCGTATAGTTTCTTTTCTTACTTATTTAATGAGGTTTTTATGCTTCCTGTATTACGTGCTTATAAAGATACTTACCCAGTAATTGGAAATTCTGTTTATATTGATCCTTTTTCATCAATTATCGGGGAGGTTGAATTAGCTGATGATGTCAGTATTTGGCCTATGTGTGTTTTGCGTGGCGATGTTAACCATATAAAAGTAGGTAAACGTACGAATATCCAAGATGGATCTGTTTTACATGTCGCGCGTAAAGGTGAAGCAAGTGTTGATGGTTATTCTTTGCATATTGGAGAAGATGTGACAATCGGGCACAAAGCGATGCTGCATGCTTGCTTAATTGGCGATCGTGTTTTAATTGGCATGGGGGCGATTGTTTTAGATAATGCGCGTATCGATAGTGACGTTATTTTGGCAGCTGGTGCATTAGTACCACCGAATAAACATTTACAATCAGGTTACCTGTATGTTGGCTCTCCGGCAAAAGCCGCTAGAAAATTAACAGATGAAGAGTTTGCCTTTCTTAAGCGATCTGCCATTCACTACGTTAAGCTAAAAAATGAATATCTTGCACAAGGCTGAGTTCTTTTAGTCTCAGACACAAAAAAGGCTACATCTCTCTATAAGTAGAAGTAGCCTTTCTTTTATTGTTTACTCAAACTCTAGTTAAATCGTTTCTTTATGGATCAAAGTACTGCTTTTAATATTAAATTCTAAAGCAACTTCATCACATGCATGTTGGCGCACACACATAGCACAGTCTTTCATTACTTTCTCCGGCATCATCGATTTACTTGTTGGGCTGAAACCAAGCTTCATAAAGAACTCTGGCATACGTGTTAATACAAAGACGCGTTTGATTGCTAATTTTTCTGCGCGTTTAACTATTAACTCAACCAAAGCACTACCTTGTCCTCTACGCTCAAAACCAGGCTCAACACCTAGTGAGCGAATTTCAGCAAGGCCTGTATCGTAAACATATAACGAACCACAACCAGTTACTTTACCTTCACATTCAGTTACCGCAAATTCACCAACTGATTTTGCTAAGTCTGATTTGTCTCGTGGTAAATTTTCACCTTTTTCAGCCCAATGATTAACCATCGACTCTATGCGCTCTAAATCGGTTAAACGTGCAGTACGAATAACTAAGCCTGAAGTATCACGATCTGATAAACGTTGCTCAGCTTCACAAAGTGCGTATTCAATTTGCTCTGGTGAAACACCGCCTTGCGCTTTACGTGCTGATAATGTTGCTTCCAGTGTTAGCACAGGATAAACATCATCCTCGATAACCTCTGAGAATTCTTTGAACTGCGCAACTGTTAACTCTTCTAGTGGCACTCCCTTTTCAATCGCAACTACTACAGCAACGCCAACAATATGGTGTGCTTCACGGAAAGGAATACCTTTGGCGACAAGGTAATCTGCCAGTTCAGTGGCATTTGAATAACCACCTTGTGCAGCTTCTTTAGTACGTTCTTCATTAACTTTAAGATCCGTTAACGCCATTGATGCCATCTCTAGACAGTCACCCCAAGTATCTAACGCATCGAACAAACCTTCTTTGTCTTCCTGCATATCTTTATTGTATGCAAGAGGTAGTGCTTTTAATGTCATTAACATACCCGCTAATGAACCAAATACGCGACCAGATTTACCGCGAATAAGCTCCATCGCATCCGGATTTTTCTTTTGCGGCATTAATGATGAACCAGAAGTCACCAAATCAGACATTTCGATAAATGCAGATTCACCACTATTATAGAAGATCAGATCTTCGGCCATACGCGACAGATGAACCATTGAAAGTGTTGCACAACTCATTAACTCAACGACATGATCGCGATCTGATACAGAATCTAAGCTATTACGCGTTGCTCTGGCAAAACCAAGGGAATGCGCTAATGCAGTACGATCCATTGCGTATGCAGTGCCAGCTAATGCACCACTTCCTAGCGGACAGGTATCCAAACGTTCAAGACAACCTTCTAAACGACTATGATCACGCTCTAACATTTCTAAATAAGCAAGACACCAATGTGAAAACGTAACAGGTTGTGCACGTTGCAGATGAGTGTAACCAGGCAACACAACCGCTTGATGGATACGCGCAAGTTCAATCAGTTTTGCTTCTAATGTATCAAGATGAACAATCAGCTCTTGCGCCGTTTTTTTACACCATAGTTTTAAATCCGTAGCGACTTGATCATTACGGCTACGGCCCGTATGTAATTTTTTACCTAAATCTCCGACTTTCTGAATAAGTTGGATTTCAACCCAAGAGTGGATATCTTCAGCGTCAGATTGCAGTACTTGCTCTGGATTTGCTTGTACCGAAATTAAAAGCTCATTTAGCGCCGCTTCTAAGTTTTTTTGCTCATCAATTGTTAAAACATCCACAGATTGCAATGCTTTTGACCAAGCGATTGAGCCAATAATATCCTGTTCCGCAAGACGGTAATCGAATTTTAATGAATCATTAAATAGTTTAAATTTCACGTCTGCCGCTTGGCTAAAACGTCCGCCCCATAGTGCCATGTTATGCTCCATCACTTACTGTGTATTAGTTATGCTTTCTATTTATATTCATTCTCTGTTTATTAATAATAAGAACAGATATAAATAGAAATTCCTGTTTGCCAATTAAGCCAAACAGGAATTGAATCTCAGCTTTTAATGTTTATATTATTTTTTGTTCAGCGTACGGATACGGCTTGAAAGTGAATATAAACGAATAAAGCCTTCAGCGTGTTTTTGGTCATAAACATTATCATCACCAAATGTTGCAAACTCTTCAGAATAAAGACTGTTTGGCGAACGTTTTTGTACCGCTGTTACTTGCCCTTTGTACATTTTAACAACCACTTCACCATTTACATCTTTTGCTAATGCTTCAGATGCCGCTAATAAAGAGCCACAAAGAGGTGTAAACCAACGACCATCATATACTAAGTGAGCAAACTCTTGACCAACTTGGTCACGCCATTTACGAGCAGGCTTGTCATGAACTAATTCATCGATACCACGCAGTGCGGTAACCATTACAGTACCACCCGGTGTTTCGTAACAACCACGAGACTTCATACCAACCGTACGGTTCTCTGTGATATCAACACGGCCAACACCATGTGCCGCTGCTTTTTCATTTAACAGCATTAATGCGTCATATGGAGACAGTTCAACACCATCAACCGCAACAACACGTGAATTTTCAACTTTAATCGTTAAGTATTCAGGCTCATTAGGAGCGTCAATTGGATCAACCGTTAATGTCCAAACACCTTTACTTGGCTCATTCCATGGGTTTTCCAGCTCACCACCTTCGTGAGAGATATGCCATGCATTGGCATCACGACTGTAGATTTTCGTCGCGCTAGCGGTTGTTTCAATATTACGTTCAGCAAGGTAATCAAGCAGATCTTCACGGGATACCATGCTCCACTCACGCCAAGGTGCAATAACTCTCAGCTCAGGCGCAAGTGCTGCAAAACAGCTTTCAAAACGAATTTGGTCATTACCTTTACCAGTACAACCATGACAAACTGCATCAGCGCCCACTTTTAGTGCAACTTCAACTTGCGCTTTAGCAATGATTGGACGTGCCATTGAGGTACCTAACAGGTAAGTTCCTTCATAGACAGCACCAGAGGCAATCGTTGGGTAGATATAATCTTTAACAAACTCTTCTTTAAGATCAACAATGTGACATTCAGAAGCACCAGACGCTATAGCTTTCTCGTGCAAGCCAACTAGCTCTTCTGCACCTTGACCAACATCAGCACAAAAAGCAACAATTTCACAATCATCATAAGTTTCTTTTAACCATGGAATGATTGCTGAAGTGTCTAGACCGCCAGAATAAGCGAGTACAACCTTTTTAACTTTACTCATTTGATTATTTTCCTTTCATCAGTGTCAGCATGATAGCATTTTGAATGTGCATTCTATTTTCTGCCTGGTCAAAAATTAACGAAGCAGGACCGTCCATAACTTCAGACGTGATATCCAAACCGCGATGTGCAGGTTGGCAATGTAATATGTGTTTAATACCCGTTAAATCTAATAATTCCTGGTTGATCTGGTAAGGCATGAATTTAGCTTTGATTTGCTCAAGGGGAGTATCATCACCCATTGAGATCCAAGTATCACCATAAACCACATCATAGCCTTTGATATCTTCAATATTGTTGGTCACGCGGATGCTGCCGCCATTTTTCGCCGCAATATCTTCTGCCATTTTCATTATTTGTGCATCAGGGCTATGACCGATAGGGCAAACCGCAGTAACTTCTGCGCCTAAAATAGCACCTGCAATAAATAGTGAATGAGTAACATTATTACCATCACCAATATAAGCCACTTTTACTTTAGAAACATCATCATACTGCTGAGAGATAGTTAAAAAGTCAGCCATTGCCTGGCAAGGATGGTAGAGATCACATAAAGAGTTAATCACAGGAACGCTTGAATACTGCTGCATTTCAAGCAAGGTTTTATGATCAAATACACGTGCAACAATACAATCGGCCCAACGGGAAATGTTAGCAGCAAAATCTTTAACATCTTCACGACTGCCCATTACACCATTAGCCTGATCTAAATAAACAGCATGACCGCCTAATTTATTAACACCAATATCAAAAGTCACACGCGTACGCAGTGATTGTTTTTCAAAGAGTGTAACAACACTTTTACCCGCTAATGCTTGACTGTACTTAGCCGGATTCGCTTTTAAATCTTTACCCAGTGCAATCAGCTCTAACGCCTGTTGCTGAGTCATTTCCATACCTGTTAGTAAATTTTCCATTGCTTTACTCTCTACTTAACTACTTTTGTTCCCACTGCTTGCCCAGCAAGCAATGACACTAAATTTTCAGGATTTTTCCAGCTTGCTAACATTACATGACCTAAAGTATCTGCTGCGTGTAACGCTGCTTTCACTTTTACCGCCATGCCATCTTGGATGATATTTTCAGCAATCAGTGTATCAGCTAATTGTGTATTTAGCTCTGGAATAACTTGCTTGTGAGCATCCCACACGCCATCAACATCTGATAAGAAAACTAACTCTGCATCCACCAGCTCACAAATCGCGATAGCAGCTTGATCCGCGTTAACATTATATAAACGCGCATCTTCACCAATACCAATTGATGAGATAACCGGCAAATGCCCTGCTGCTAATAACCCGTTTAATAACGAGGGGTTATTGGCACTGCACACACCTACGGCACCAAGTTCCGGATCAAGCTGTGTTACTTTACAGCTAAAACCATCAGCAAGAGACAACCCCACCGCAGAAAGACCCGCTTGTAACGCTTTAGCCATTAGCAGTTTATTTGATGTACCTGCTAATGCGCCTGCAACATAAGGAATCTGCTCAAAAGGTGTGATGCGTAACCCGTCTTTTTTCTCACTAACAATGTTCATTTTATTTAAAACATTTTCAACAATCACCCCGCCACCATGTACTAATAACAATGGGCGTTGCTGTTTTTCTAAATAAGCAGTTAAGGCTGAAAACAGATTAGCTAATGCTTGTTCATTTTCAAGTACCGCGCCACCTAATTTAATCAGCAGTGGTTGTTTGGATAAGAGTTGAGTCATTTTCTAATAATCCTGCTTATAAAAGAGAGGTTGTGATAGCAAAACCAAAACGTAAATTAATGCATTGCATTGCTTGCGATGACGCACCTTTTAATAGGTTATCAATTGCGCTAAACGCCACCAGATCTTCACCATCAACCGCCCAACCTAAATCACAATAAGGTGTGCCGACCACATTTTTCAATGCAGGATAGCTTCCCTCTCCCATTAAACGTACGATTGGCTTATCTGCATAGGCATCTTGATAAGCCTGCTTGACCTGTTCGCTTGTTACGCCTGTTTTTAACTGCACATTAATGCTGGCTAAAATGCCGCGTTTGAAACTGCCTAAATGCGGAGTAAATACCACCGGCATCCCTAAGTGCTGATCAATCTCTGGTTTATGCCTATGATTAAACACAGCGTAAGGTTGTAAGCTGACTTCACAGAAGCTACTCACTACACTCGCCTTACGCCCGGCACCACTTACACCACTAGTGGCATTAATAGTCGGCTTTGTATTTTCTTTAATTAATCCCGCTTCTGCTAACGGTTTTAATGCCGTTAATGATGCTGTTGTGTAACAACCGGGAACTGCAATCAAATCAGTTTTCTTAACGGCTTCAAAATTCCATTCCGCTAAACCATAAACCGCTTTTTCTAACAACTCAGGATACTGGTGTGTGAAACCATAAAACTTATCATAGAAGCCCGCCGATTGAACACGGAATGCACCAGACAGATCGAATACCACTGTATTTTGGGCAAGGAAAAGTGCTGCCAAGTTATGGCTTACTTCATGTGCTGTAGCCAGAATAACGATATCTATGCCTTCACAAGCGCTTTCAATACCACTGTTAGCTAGCGGCTGCAGCGGCAGATCAACCACACCTAATAAGTTACCGTAAAGTTCAGATAGTTTTTTACCTTTATCCAAACTGCCTTCAGAAACATATAAACCCGCTAATTCAATATATTCATGACGAGTTAAAAAATGTGCTAACTCAGCGCCGGTATAACCACTTGCACCCACAACAATGGCTTTTAACATAAGAAGTTCCTGTTTCATTTACTGTATAAAAAATAGAAAACGTACTATAAAAAGAGATATTCTCGATAGAGAAGACCATTCTAATTACCTTTGATTATTTATGCAATAATTATGAATAGTTATTTATATGTAATTATATTGACAGTCGCTTACAAATAAAATTAACGGGTTAATTCTGCGCTACACTAATATAGCTTAATAAAAGTCGAAAAATTGAATGATTAACACCACTTAATAACCAAGTAAAACGAGCAACCTCGACTACTGCCGCTCATCATTTATCTCTTCTGTTTCCAGCGGATCCGCATACAGTGCTTTTATCTCCAACACTTTAGGTAAGCAAGCTTTAAAGTGTGGAACCAACTCAGGATCAAAGTGTTTGCCTGATTCGCTTTCAATTAGAATCATTGCTTTTTCAACTGACCACGCTTTTTTATAAGGGCGCTCACTAGTCAGTGCATCAAACACATCGGCAATAGCAACGATACGTGCACTCAATGGAATATTTTCTCCACTTACCCCGGCAGGATAACCCGTGCCATCCCATTTCTCATGGTGATATTGCGCCACTTCAACGGCCATGCCTAATAAATCGGACTCATGCTTGCCTAAAATCTCAACACCGTACTCTACATGCCTCTGCATGATCGTCCATTCATCTTGATTAAGCTTACCTGCTTTCAATAACACCCCGTCAGGAATGCCGATTTTACCTATATCGTGCATCGGTGCGGCATTATAAAGCAGTTCAGACCAACTGTTATTTCCCGTAACTCGTTTTGCTAAAAAGCGTGAATACCAGCTAAGACGAATAACATGCAGGCCTGTTTCATTATCTTTAAATTCAGCAGCCCGCCCTAAGCTTTGTAGGATTTCCATGCGCGTTTTTTCTAGCTCTTTTGTTCTTTCCTGTACCAAACTCATCAGATGCAATTTTTGGTTTGATAATTTCAAATGCGCACTTACTCTTGCTAAAACAAGCGGCGGACTAACTGGTTTTGTTATGTAATCAACACCACCTAACGAAAAACCTTTTTTTTCATCTTCGACATCTCTATTTTCACTAACAAAAATAATAGGGATTTCAGCGGCTTCAGGCATTACCTTTAGTTGTTTACAAACGGCATAACCGTCGATATCCGGTAGAATTATACCTAACAAGATGAGATCCGGTTTATCTTGCCCGCTAGCAATTTTAAAGGCAGTAGAAGCATTAATAGCGATCTTGACTTTATAATAGGGGGATAATATTCCATTTAAAATATGAATATTTTCAGGGTTATCATCAACGAGCAAAATTGTTTGCTTAGTGATCATCTCGTCTAAATCCAGCATTTCTGTTCCTACTTTTATTTGCTTTTATCGAACAGTATTTTCTGTCGATGCAGAGGGGAGCTATTAGCACTATCAAAACCGAAAGTTATCTAACTGTTCAATAACATTATTAACTAACTACTATTGATTGTTAAGCTGAGATATTTCTTTCAATTATAAGGCACTTACAGTGCGCCATCATCCAATTCAATACTTTGCTTATTTTCCTGTAATTACAAGATAAGGTCAATTTCATCAAGCCCTCGTACTGGCTGACTTGTGACTTTGTCGACTTATTTCTAAATATCTTGTGCTTACGGTCATTTCTGCCTGCTGAAATCATAGTATATTTGAGGGAATGCTTGCGCACCAATATTACAGCCCCCTATTAAACAGTTCACTTGCAAGTAGATCTTCAATACTTCCATGATGCTTGATGTGATAGTAAACAGTAAAATGTTTACTTTTGTTAAGTTGGCTCACAAAAAGTAACTTATTGATAGGAATAGTGAGGGTTGAAATATTACTTATTAGATTAATATGCGCTAAATTATCGGCCAGAAAAAAAAGAATAAAATAGAGCAAATTATAATTCGTCAATTTGCATTCATTTTAAACTAGAGGGAATCTAAATTATATGCTAATTAAACACAAATTAATCTCCAATACTATTGTAACCATAGTAAGCATGCTGGCCATGCTATTACTAATGAATTTCACTTCATCGGCACTAAAGCAAGATATTACCCTTGCACAAAACATAGGTAAGATTGAGGCTGGCATATTGCAATTAAGATCACATGAAAAGGACTTTTTAGCCCGTAAAAAAAGTGTATATATTGACGCATTTAATACGGAAACATCAAAACTACAGGCAAATATTAGACAACTTAAACAGGATCTAAAAAGTATCTACGTTTCAGCAGATGAGCCAATTAAATTAAGTAGCCAGTTAAATAATTATCAGCAATTTTTTAATAACGTAGTTGAAACACAAAGACGCATTGGTTTTGATCCGCAAAGCGGGTTCTATGGCGAGCTGAGGGAAGCCGCACATAATGCAGAGGAAGCCATTGGCGATTCGGTTATGTTTTATAAAATGATGCTGCAAATAAGAAGCAGTGAAAAAAATTACATGCTGCTGCTTGATGACCAATATATTATTAAGTTCGGTGAGGATTTTAATAATTTGTATACTAGTGTGCAAAAAAGCTACTTAGTTCAATCGCAGAAGAACTTGATTTTAAATGCACTAGACACTTATAAAGTTGCATTTTTATCATTGGTCAGTGAACAGCAGATATTGGGTTACCATGATGATGAAGGTTTTCAAAAAGCGATGAATGCAAGTGCATTGAAAGTTCAGTTGACTCAAGCACAGTTAGTTAGAAAAACAAATGAAGCAATCAATGATTATGTGCATTTATTTAAACAAATGACTTATATCCTGTTCACTCTTGCACTACTCATTTCAATCTTCATTGGCTGGGCACTTTCACACAGTATTATGAACGCTATTTTGCATATTAAAGATTCAATTGTGAAAATATCAGAAACCAACGATTTAACCATTGAAGTTTCTACAAAAAGCAATGATGAATTGTCAGATATGGCAAAGGCATTCAATTATATGATTTCAAATTTCCAAAGTTTACTGGTTTCAGTAAAAAAATCAGAAGCAACTTCTGATAAAGCAACAGAGATACTGGCAGAAAATCCTCTCTGGGCTGATTTTATATATGAAGAGTGTCTTGAAGATAGTAAAGACAATAAATAAAGAAACCTATTCTTCGTGGTCACCTAACTAGATAATATTCAGATTTAGTTAGGTGACAAAACAACAACACTAAAAGTAACCTGCAATTCAACCTCCCCCCCTGTTAATAAACAACAAACTTTTTAATTTTGTTAAGTTAATTCACAAAAAGTAACTTATTGATAGAAATATTGAGGGGTTAAAATGTTACTTTTGAGACTAAATGAGTTAAATTATTCTTTGCAAAAAAACAATAAAACAGATCAAATTGTTATTCGTTAATATATTTTTAAAACTCGTGGGATCAAAATAACATGCTAATAAAACACAAATTAACCACCAATACTATTGTAACCATAGTAAGTATGTTGGCTATGCTATTACTGCTTAACTTCTCTTCAACATCACTGCAACAGGATATTACACTTGCCCAAAATATCGGAAAAATTGAAGCCGGCATATTACAGTTAAGATCGCATGAAAAGGACTTTTTAGCCCGTAAAAAAAGTGAATATATTGATCAATTTAATGCGGAAAGTTCAATGTTACAAAAAGGCATTGAACAGCTAAAAATTGATTTAGATATTATTAATGTTTCCGCAGAAGAAGCCATTCGACTAGGTAAGACTTTAACCGAATATCAACAATATTTTACAGAGGTTGTTGAGACGCAAAAACGTATTGGTTTTGATCCCAAAAGCGGGCTTTCCGGCAAACTGGGAAAAGCAGTAAATGAAGCTGAAGCTGCGATTGGAGAGTCAATCTCGTTTTTAAACATGATGCTAAAAACAAGAAGCAGTGAAAAAAATTACATCCATCTGCTTGATGATAAGTATGTTAAAAACTTCCAAGTTAACTTTGATGCATTGCATAAAGATGTGAAAAAAAGCTATTTAGTCAGCACCCAGAAAAAAGCTATTTTAGCGGCGCTTGATAGTTATAAAACGACCTTTTTAGCCTTAGTAAAAGAACAGAAGAAATTGGGTTATCACGCTCATGATGGCTTACAAAAATCGCTAAATGAAAGTGCTCACCAAGTTCAAAAAATCCAAACTAACCTAGTTGCTAAAACAGATGCAGCTGTCAGTGATTATGTAAAATCAATTAAGCAAATGACTTATATCCTCTTTGCTGTGGCGTTATTTATTTCAATCGCTATTGGTTGGGTGATTTCTCGCAGTATTATGGACGGTATTTTATATATCAAAAATTCAATTGTGAAAATTTCAGAAACTAATGATTTAACCGTTTCCATTTCTACAAAAAATAATGATGAATTAGCGGATATGGGAAAGGCATTCAATAATATGATTGCTAATTTCCAGCATTTAATCGTTTCAGTGAATCAATCAGTTGGCAGTCTTAATAACGCAACAGATACACTTTCAGATAATATTCATCAAGCAAACGAAGGTGTTGCATCGCAAATGCAGGAAACCGATATGGTGGCAACTGCCGTTACTGAAATGGTCGCTACAATTGAAGAGATTGCAAGTAATACGACAGACGCGGCTGATAAAGCAGAGCAAACTAACCAAAATGCAGCTAAAGGTAAACGCGGTGTTGATGCAACCATCCATCAGATCAGTATCTTATCCGATAAACTAATCGAATCAGAAGGTGTTGTAAATAACCTTGCTAAAGACAGTGAAACAATCGGCAGTGTGCTTGATGTAATTCGAGGTATTGCCGAGCAAACTAACTTACTCGCACTAAATGCAGCCATTGAAGCGGCTCGTGCCGGTGAGCAGGGACGGGGGTTTGCTGTTGTTGCTGATGAAGTACGTACTCTTGCCAGCCGTACACAAGAATCAACCAAAGAGATTGAGAACATTATTGGTTCCCTGCAAAGCAGAACTAAAAACATTGTTGATTTAATGACTGATTGTCGCAGTGAAGGACAGGAAAGCGCCGATCAAGCTGGCCAAGCCGGGCAATTACTTGAAGAGATCAATCACGATATCGTTGCTATCATGGATATGAATACCGCCATTGCTACCGCGATTCAAGAGCAAAGTGCGGTGGCTTCAGAAGTGAACCGCCATGTAGTTTCTATCCGTGATGTGGCAGAAGCATCCAGCGAATCTGCGCAACAAAACGAACTGATGAGTGATGAGTTATTACAGCAGGCAAATGTGTTAACTAATGAGATAAAACGCTTCACCATCTAAGTAAACACTCTTATTTGAATATTAAGCCTTGAGCAGAATCACTGACTCAAGGCTTTTTTTTACCAAAACCGATCCATTCAATGTAATATATTTTTATCCTCTCTTTTATTTACTTATTTAAAGGTGTTTTATGTCACTGCCTACTTTTTTAAACCTCTACAAAGACCTTATCGCCATCCCCTCCATCAGCTCAACCGATTCATCGTGGGATCAAAGTAATTTAAGGGTCATTAATCAGCTTGCCACATGGTTAGAAGAGCTTGGTTTTAAAAATGAGATAAAAGAGGTCAGCAGTGCACCCGGTAAATACAATTTAATCGCCACATTTGGTGACGGTGATGGTGGTTTATTACTGGCAGGACATACTGATACAGTGCCATATGATGAAGGGAAGTGGTTAAGCGATCCTTTTAAAGTAACGGAAAAAGACAACCGTTTATATGGGTTAGGCACTATCGATATGAAAGGTTTTTTTGCCTTTGTTATTGAGGTATTAAAAGAGCTCGATCTCAACAAACTCAACAAACCGCTACGTATTTTAGCAACTGCCGATGAAGAAACCACCATGTCAGGTGCGCAGGATATTGCCAGACAAAAAAGCTTCAAACCCGATTATGCGATTATCGGCGAACCTACCGGTCTAGTACCAGTTATCATGCATAAAGGGCATATGTCCGAAGGTATTCGCATTACCGGCCGTAGTGGTCACAGCTCAGATCCCGACAAAGGGTTAAATGCCATTGAAATAATGCATTTAGTGATTGGTGAATTAAAAAAAGTACAGCAGCAGTTTAAAGATAAATACTTTAATGAACATTTTGATGTCCCTTATCCAACCCTTAATTTCGGTTCAATTAATGGTGGTGATAGCCCCAATCGAATTTGCGGTTGCTGTGATTTGCATATTGATATGCGCCCTATTCCAGGGATTAGCACCAGCGAACTATTTATTACAGTAAAGGAAGCATTATCTGAAATTGAAAAACGCTATCCGAACAGCGTTGAAATTTATCACCTGCACGAACCAATTCCATCTTATCAATGCCCCATGCATTCAGAGCTGATTGAAAATGCACAAATTTATACTGGCAATAAAGCGCAAAGCGCTAATTACTGTACTGAAGCCCCTTTTATCGAGCAACTCGGTTGTGACACCATAGTTCTCGGTCCCGGGCATATTGCACAGGCGCATCAGCCGAATGAATATTTAGATCTCTCTTTTGTTAAACCTACAAAATCTGTTATTGAAAAAATGATCAAACGCTACTGTGCTGATTGATTCAGCGGCTATTTACTTCACAAAAGAAAAAATAGTGTCATTGAAAAACGAATTAAATAACTTCACGTAATTTAATTACACGGGAAGTATTTCAAATCAAGTGAAAGCAAAACTTATGGGATAGCACGTTGACTAGTTGCCCTTTTGTGGTAGGTTATTTGCCTTACTTTATTTTAGCGTGTAATTTTATTACAGATTTACGAGGTTTATATGACAGAACAATACGCAAATTTACGTAGTAACGTAGGTTTATTGGGTCAATTACTAGGTAAAAGTATTGGTGAACATTTAGGTGAAGAATTTCTAGAAAAAATAGAATCGATCCGCCAGCTTTCTAAATCTTCTCGCGCGGGTAATCATAACGACGGTAAAACACTTGTTGACGTACTCGCTAATCTTTCAGATGACGAGCTGCTGCCTGTGGCTCGTGCTTTTACCCATTTTTTAAACTTGGCAAATATCGCCGAGCAGTTTCATGGTATCTCTCGCCATTGCGATAGTGGTGTTTGCGCGCCAGATCCAATGAACCAACTGATTGGCAAACTAAAAAATGCACAAGTTTCTCAAGAGACAATGCAGCAAGCGGTTAATGAACTGCAGATGGATATGGTGCTGACCGCACATCCAACGGAGATTACGCGTCGTACTCTTATCCATAAGCACACGGCGATTAACGAATGTTTAAGTTTACTTGAAATTAGCGAAACGTCAGACAAAGAACGCGATCAACTGCTAAACCGTCTTGAGCAGTTAATCACACAAGCCTGGCATACCAATGATATTCGCAAAAACCGTCCGACCCCGGTAGATGAAGCTAAATGGGGTTTCGGTGTTATCGAAAGCAGCTTGTGGGAAGCCGTTCCGCAATATGTTCGTGAGCTTGATAACAAACTACAAGATGGCTTAGGTTTATCTTTGCCGATTGACGCCTCACCAATCAAGTTCACCTCGTGGATGGGTGGCGATCGTGACGGTAATCCATTTGTTACTGCAAAAGTAACACAAGAAGTATTATTAACCAGTCGCTGGGTAGCTGTAGATTTGTATCTGCGAGATATTAAACAGCTGACTGAAGAGTTATCAATGGATATCTGTGATCCTGTTTTACGCGCTATTGTTGGTGAAAATACAGATGAACCATACCGCGCTATTTTACGTAAATTACGTGAAGAATTAAAAGAAACACGCACTTCACTAAGCGCAACACTGCGCGGCCAAGATAGCAATGCGCAAGATATCATCACCCGTACCGAGCAGCTGAAACAGCCTCTTGAGTTATGTTATCAATCACTTAAAGCTATGGGTATGCACTCAATTGCAAATGGCCTGATTTTAGATATCCTGCGTCGCCTGGCATGTTTTGGTATTAACCTGGTAAAACTTGATATCCGTCAGGATGGTGAACGCCATGGTGACACTCTGTCTGAATTGACACGTTATTTGGGTCTTGGAGATTACAATGCCTGGAATGAAGCAGATAAACAGGCATTTTTATTACAAGAGTTAAACAGCAAACGCCCGCTTATCCCTGCATCTTGGAAACCATCAGCTGATGTACAGGAAGTACTCGATACCTGTAAAGTGGTCGCGCAAACCGATCCGCAAGCATTAGGTATCTACATCATCTCAATGGCACGCCAGGCGTCTGATGTTTTATCAGTACAACTTCTATTAAAAGAAACAGGTTGCCCATTCCGCATCCCTGTCGCACCTTTATTTGAAACCTTAGATGATTTAAATAACGCAAGCGACGTAATTGAACGTCTGTTTGCTGTTGACTGGTACCGTGGATATATTGGTGGCGAGCAACATGTAATGATCGGTTACTCCGATTCAGCGAAAGATGCCGGGGTGATGGCTGCTAACTGGGCACAATATACAGCACAGGAAGCACTGGTTAAAATCAGTGAAAAAAATGATATTAAACTGGTCTTGTTCCACGGACGTGGGGGCACAATTGGTCGTGGCGGCGCGCCAGCACATCAAGCACTACTGTCTCAACCTCCAGGCTCTTTAAAAGGCGGACTTCGTGTTACCGAGCAAGGTGAGATGATCCGCTTTAAATTCGGTCTGCCTAAAGTGGCAGTACAAAGCTTAAATCTTTATACCGCGGCTGTTTTAGAAGCAAACTTATTACCGCCACCAGCACCTAAACAAGAGTGGCGTGATTTAATGGAGCAGTTTGCAGAGCAATCTTGTCAGGAGTACCGCCACTTCATCCAGGAAGAGCCGGAATTTGTTCCTTACTTCCGCAGTGCGACACCAGAATTAGAACTCGGTAAACTGGCGTTAGGCAGTCGTCCAGCAAAACGTAAACCCAATGGTGGCGTTGAAAGTTTACGTGCTATTCCATGGATTTTTGCATGGAGTCAAAACCGCTTAATGCTGCCTGCATGGTTAGGCGCAGGTACCTCACTTAAAACCTTATTGGATGAAGGTAAAAAAGAGCTTCTGCAAGAGATGTATCAGAATTGGCCTTTCTTCCACACTCGTTTAGAGATGTTTGAAATGGTCTTCTTAAAAGCTGATGAAGAGTTAACTAAATTCTATGAAGAGCGTCTTGTTCCAAAAGAGTTATGGCCGTTGGGTCAACGTTTACGTGAAAACCTAGTACTGACACGCGAGACAGTATTAGAAACAATCCCGGATCATAAACTACTGCAGGAACAGCCTTGGATTAAAGAGTCTATCGCATTACGCAACCCTTATGTTGATCCACTCAATATGCTGCAAGCGGAACTGCTTTCCCGTTCTCGTGAAAATGGTGAGGAAATTTGCCCAGTAATTGACCAGGCATTAATGGTAACCATTGCAGGTATCGCCGCTGGTTTACGTAATACAGGTTAAACACGTCCTTGTTCATCCCGGCGATGTTTTGGCCGGGATGACAGCACGACCAGGTACTCTTTACTTAGGTGTGCGCGCTAGGAAGTGACGATTTTTCCTCGCTACTGTTTTGCGCGGTTAAAACCGCACTTCCATTAACTCATGTTTTAGTTAGCTGGATATAATAGCAATCCGCT
>NZ_CEZLMY010000038.1:16370-26924 GCF_983033635.1 Psychromonas sp.
TTTTCGGAAGTGAGGCTTCAGCCTCGCCTACTGTATTGCGCGGTTAAAACCGCACTTGCAAATATAAAAACAGATCAATTAATTTTACGGATTGGTATAATCAACCGAAATTACAAAAGTGAGTTACATTTAATGAATAAAGATACAACACAAGAGCTGGATACGCTCGGCTTACGTTGCCCCGAGCCAGTTATGATGATCCGTAAAACAGTACGAAAAATGCAGGAAGGTGAACTGTTAGCTGTGATTGCAGATGATCCTGCAACCACTCGTGATATACCAAGCTTTTGTCGATTTATGGAGCACACTCTAGTTGAAGCTGATATCGAGCAAATACCTTATCGTTACTTAATTCGTAAAGGATCTTAAGCCAACTACAGCGTAATCTTCAGCGCCCCCCTCGAGAAAAACACCTAGATGATGGCAGTAAAACGTCCCCATCACATGGGTGATAATAAAGTGAAAGATCGTGCAGATAACAAAAGCAGGTGAGATACCAAAATGGCGGTGGTGAAAGCTAAGGCACAAAGAAGGGTGTAGATAGTTTACTCATCGGGAGCGCAACTTATGTTGCGCCTCAACGCGATTTAAACTGCGCTTACAACGCTATCAAACAACCACCCTTTAATTTAAATCAATCTTCCTGGTACATATTCTCATAAACATAATTGGTAGCTTCAATAAAACCGGGCACACTGCCGCAATCAAAACGTTTACCTTTAAATTTATAAGCTAAAACACAGCCATTTTTTGCTTGTGTTAACAACGCATCGGTAATTTGAATCTCACCGTTTTTACCCGGAGGTGTATCTTCAAGAATATCAAAAATATCTGGCGTTAGAATATAGCGGCCAATGATTGCCATATTACTTGGCGCAGTGCCCGGCTCCGGTTTTTCAACCATATCATCGACACGGAAGATATCATCTTTAATCATCTCACCTTTAATTACACCATATTTATGTGTTTCATCATCAGGCACCTCTTCAACCGCAACAATTGAACAACGAAACTGGTTGTACAAAGCAACCATTTGCTTTAATACACCTTGCTCTTCATTCACACAAAGATCATCGGCGAGTACGACAGCAAAAGGTTCATCACCCACTAACTCTTTACCCGTCAAAATTGCATGGCCAAGACCTTTCATTTCACGCTGACGAATAAAGGTAAAACGTGCACTTTGCATAATTGAGCGAATATCTTTTAATTTATCTTCTTTTGCCGTGCCGCTTATCTGATGCTCTAATTCATAGTTAATATCGAAGTGATCCATTAATGAATGTTTACCACGACCAGTAACAATACACATCCCCGTCATACCAGCTTCTAATGCTTCATCAACACCAAACTCAATTAACGGCTTATTCACAACCGGCATCATCTCTTTCGGCATAGATTTAGTAGCAGGCAAAAAGCGCGTTCCATAACCCGCAGCTGGAAATAAACATTTTTTAATCATTATTTTCTACTTATATTAGTAATTTAGAACGGTAAGTTATTTATTGATAATTTATCATTATTTTCTATAGTAAGCATCAGGTTATTTGCCTCAATGAGATACCGAGATTCTCAATAAACACACCTCGAGGATGACGGTAGAGGCAAGAAGAGCCAATATAACCTTGTTGTAATACGCTGTTGCTCTCAACATCTAGCTTATTGATTATAACCATTGGGATTATTTGACTGCCAACGCCAAGTATCCTGCATCATCTCAGCTAAACCTCGTTCAGCCTGCCAGTTTAACTCGGCAGATGCTTTTTCAGGCGCGGCATAACAAGCGGCAATATCACCCTCTCGACGAGGCGATAAATTGTAAGCAATCGTTTTTCCGCTAGCAATTTCAAAAGCTTTAACCATCTCCAGCACAGAATAACCATTACCCGTACCCAAGTTATAGATATGTACGCCAGATTCATGTTCTATTTTAGACAAGGCTTTGAGATGCCCAAGTGCCAAATCAACCACATGAATATAATCACGCACCCCCGTGCCGTCGATGGTATCGTAATCATCACCAAACACAGCTAAAGCCTTCAATTTACCAACAGCAACCTGTGCAATATAAGGCAATAAATTATTGGGAATACCATTTGGATCTTCGCCAATCAGACCTGATATATGCGCGCCAACTGGATTAAAGTAACGCAATATAGCGAACGACCAGCGTGGATCAGATTTAGCAACATCTTGCAGGACCATCTCTACCATCAGTTTTGATGTACCGTAAGGATTAGTAGTGCCCCCTACTGGAAAATCCTCTCGAATTGGCAGTGATGCAGGATCGCCGTAAACAGTGGCAGAAGAGCTAAATACCAAATTAAACACCCCTGCATCGGCCATTGCATCTAACAGGGTCAAGGTACCTTGCACATTATTTTGATAATAGGAAACCGGTTTTGCAACCGACTCCCCCACCGCTTTTAAACCCGCAAAATGCACAACACTTTTAATCTCATGCTTAGAAAAAACGCTACCAAGAAATATTTTATCTAAAATATCGCCTTGATAAAAAGTACACTCTTTACCTGTAATTTCAGCAACACGGCTTAAGGATTCTTGTGATGAATTACAAAGGTTATCAACAATAACAACCTCTTGCCCCGCGTCTAATAATTCTAAAACAGTGTGAGAGCCAATGTAACCCGCACCACCTGTGACTAAAATGGTCATGTTTATTGCCTTCTAATCTGTGATGGTTATAAATAATTTAAATTGGGGAGTTTCAAAAAAATAAAACTACAGAGTTACATTCCAAACCAGATCACCAATCTCATCTGTTGGATTAAACCCTGCCGGTACTTCTAATAGAATTTCTCGAATCTGTTGATGATCAAAACTATGACAGGCTTTATCAAGCTTCTGTAAAATCTTTTCATATTCACTGTAAGGTAAAAAGCTTTCATTGGCCGTCATAATGCGCTCATGTGCCGTTTTTCCAACATCATCACCAATCAACAACTCTTCAAACAATTTCTCACCAGGCCGTAAGCCTGTAAACTTGATTTCAATATCGCCATAAGGATTATCTGCAGATTTAACCTCTAAACCAGACAGTTTAATAAGGTTTGTTGCCAAATCCACAATTTTTACCGGCTCGCCCATATCCAACACAAAGACATCTCCACCTTTCCCCATAGCGCCAGCCTGAATCACTAACTGAGCAGCTTCTGGTATGGTCATAAAATAGCGAATAATATCGGGGTGCGTGATAGTCACGTGGTCACCTTCTGCAATTTGGCGTTTAAATAGTGGAATAACAGAGCCAGAGGAGCCTAAAACATTACCAAAGCGTACCATACAGAAACGCGTTTTAATATTTTCAGCCGATAATGACTGCAGCGTCAATTCCGCCATACGCTTGGTTGTCCCCATTACATTGGTCGGGCGCACAGCCTTATCTGTTGAGATTAATACAAATGACTCAACTTCCGCTTCAATCGCAGCCAACGCAGTGTAATAAGTACCGAAGACATTATTACGCACACCTTCAACCACATTATATTCAACCAATGGAACGTGCTTGTAAGCGGCTGCATGATACAAGGTTTGCACCTTAAAACTTTTTAACACCGCTTTTAAAAGATTCAAACGCTGCACTGATCCTAACAAAGGAATAATTTTTACATTTAGACCTTGCGCCGCAACCAACTCCGATAACTCTTTATCGATTTGATATAAAGCAAACTCAGATAACTCAAACAATACTAAAGACTTTGGTGACTGTTGAACAATCTGACGGCAAAGTTCAGAACCAATCGAGCCCCCCGCCCCTGTTACCATAACGACTTTATTTTTAATATTAGCATCGAGTAGTTCAGGTTTGGCAGGAACACAATCCCGTCCCAACAGATCTTCAATCGGCACATCACGCAACTGATCTATCGCAGCTGAGCCATTTAAAATCTCTTCAAAATGAGGAATTGATTTAACTTCAACAGGCAGATCGACAAGCGAATCAATAATCGCTTTTCGTTGTGAACGGGTCGCACTTGGCATAGCAAGTAATATTTTACTCGCATCCATTTTAGAAACTAAAAAACTTAAGTTTTTACTATTAAAGACCGTCAGGCCATTCACGACCGTTTTAAATAAGCGCTTTTCATCATCAATAAAGGCAACGGGATGAAGTTCATTCCCCTGACGTAATAAATTGACTAATTGCCGACCAGAGTCACCTGCGCCATAAATAATCACCCGCATTTTTTGTTTATTATTTCGTTGCGAAACAATCAACCGCACAAATAAACGCGTACCACCACAAAGCAAAACAAGGTAAGTGCCATAAATAATAGGGATAGAGCGAGGAATAAATACATCCCAATAATAACCAAACACAACAAGCAATAACGCAGAAACCAAACAGCTTGTAAGAATAGTCAACAACGCATGCACACTCAAATAACGTAAAATAGCGCGGTATAACCCGACCTTAGTAAACAATAAAATGGTGCTGATCCAAAGTGCAATTAGTACCTGCGAATACTCGCTTGTATCAAGGAAGCTAGCATCAGCTAAACGAGTTAAAAACGCACTGAAAAAAGCCACAAAAATGAAGAGTGTATCAATAGAAACACTAATAAAACGTTTATAGACACGAGGCATAGATAAAATTGAATTAATTAAAGTCATGGAGTCCTTGCCGAAATAGAATAAAAACAAAAAAGCCTTACCACGATACGCAAGACTAATTGAAAGAGGAATATATCACAAAAGATAGTTAAACCATGAACGGCAATCAGCGAAAACTTTGCTGCTGCAGGGCCGCATTCTAGTCAGACTTTATAAAAATCACGGTACCATTTTACAAATTCAGCAACGCCATCTTTTACACTTGTTTTAGGTTGATAACCTGTAACTTCAAATAAGCTTTTTGTATCAGCCCAGGTTTTATGAACATCACCAGCTTGCATTGGCATGAAATTCTTTTTAGCCTCAAGGCCAATCGCACTTTCAAGAGCGCTAACAAAGTCCATAAGCTTAACTGGGTTACCATTACCAATATTAAACACACGGTATGGCGCACTACTGCTAGCTGCTGAACCTTGTTCTACAGTCCAATCTTCTTTCTTGACAGGAACTTGCTCTTGAACTCGAATAATTCCTTCAACAATATCATCAATATAAGTAAAATCTCGGCTTAACTCCCCATTATTATAAATATCGATCGCTTTATCAGCAAAGATACTTTTAGTAAACTTAAATAATGCCATGTCCGGACGGCCCCATGGTCCATACACGGTAAAGAAGCGTAAACCAGTGGTAGGGATATCATAGAGATGAGAGTAGGTATGCGCCATTAACTCATTCGATTTTTTGGTCGCAGCATACAATGAGATGGGATGATCGACACTGTCTTCTGTTGAAAAAGGCATTTTACCATTTAACCCATAGACAGAACTGCTCGATGCATAAACAAGATGTTTAACTTTATTATGACGGCAACCTTCAAGCACATTTAAATGCCCAACCAAGTTACTATCGGCATAAGCCATCGGATTATCAATTGAGTAACGAAC
Organism: Psychromonas sp.; assembly: GCF_983033635.1. NCBI lineage: Bacteria > Pseudomonadati > Pseudomonadota > Gammaproteobacteria > Alteromonadales > Psychromonadaceae > Psychromonas > Psychromonas sp. The sequence goes on from NZ_CEZLMY010000038.1 coordinate 21,893, forward strand.
ACCCGCTTGAGCAGCAAGGTGAACCACCCGGTCGAACTTTTCAGCTTCAAATAAAGCAGCCATTTCATCACGAGAAGCGATATCAATTTTTGTAAATTGAAATAATGGATGCGCAATGCGCTTTAATCGTGCTTCTTTTAAATTAACATCATAATAATCATTTAAATTATCAATACCAACGACTTGATGACCAGCGTCACATAAACGTTCAACCACTGCACTACCAATAAAACCAGCACTCCCAGTTACTAAAAACTTCATATTACTCACTCTTTAATCAGCGCCAAATAGATCGCGCGTATAAACTTTATCGACTACATCAGCTAATTCTTCAGCCATTCGATTCGAGACGATCACATCGGCCTCGGCTTTGAATTCATTCAAATCTTTAATCACACGCGAGTGGAAGAATTCGTCCTCTTCAAAAACTGGTTCATAAATAACAACTTCAATCCCTTTAGCTTTAATGCGTTTCATAATTCCTTGAATACTTGACGCTCTAAAATTATCAGAGCCAGATTTCATGATCAAACGATAAATCCCCACTTTTTTAGGATTACGTTTTAGAATAGATTCAGCAACAAAGTCTTTACGTGTAGTGTTCGCATCTACAATTGCACCGATAATACTATTAGGAACATCGGCATAATTAGCTCGTAACTGTTTTGTATCTTTTGGTAAGCAATAACCACCATAACCAAATGATGGATTGTTATAATGGTTGCCGATACGAGGATCTAAACAGACACCTTGGATAATATGAGCTGCATCCAGCGCGTGTGATTCAGCATAAGAATCCAACTCATTAAAATAAGCCACACGCATAGCAAGGTAGGTATTAGAAAAAAGCTTTACTGCTTCCGCTTCAGTCGAATCGGTAAACAGAACTTCTATATTTTCCTTCTCTGCACCTTCAACAAGCAGGTCTGCAAAAACCTCTGCACGCTTACTTTGCTCACCAACGATAATACGAGAGGGATGTAAATTATCAAACAGTGCGCGCCCTTCACGTAAAAACTCAGGAGAAAATAAAATGCTTTCACAACCCATTTTCTCTTTCACTGATTTTGTATAACCCACAGGTACGGTAGATTTAATGACCATCACCGCATTTGGGTTAATATCCATTACATCTTGAATAACGGCTTCTACCGATGACGTATTAAAATAGTTTGTCTTCGGATCATAATCGGTTGGTGTTGCAATAATCACATATTCAGCATTTTTATACGCTAATTGTTTATCTGTAGTCGCGGTAAGGTTTAGCGTTTTGTTTACTAAAAAATCTTCAATCTCAGCATCTGCAATTGGCGATTGCTGATTGTTTATTAGTTCCACTTTTGCAGGGATGATATCAACGGCAATAACTTCATTATTTTGCGCTAACAATACCGCATTTGAAAGACCGACGTATCCTGTACCTGCAATAGCTATTTTCATTTTATTCTCTGCTTACTTATTAGCTTTATAGTTATTTAGTATTAACACGATCACCTGAACCGCTACCCGTAGCCGTCATAATGATATATTTAAAATAATGCTTAATAGTTAATGTTTGAATCATTTTTTGATCTGTTTCTGCAAGCAATTGCGGAGTCGACATATCAATAGTATTTACCTGTGCAAGCCCTGTAATGCCAGGAAGCACAGCATAAACGCCACGACTGTCTCGCTCCGTAATCAACTCTTCTTGGTTGAATAAGTTAGGACGAGGCCCGACAAAACTCATTTCACCTTTTAATACATTGATCAGTTGTGGTAATTCGTCAATTTTTGTTTTACGAAGGAAGCCGCCTAGTTTTGTTATCGATGCAGTGCTTGCAAGATGACTTGCAACAGATTTTGTTTCTACCGACATGGTACGAAACTTAATTAGTTTAAAAGGCTGTTTATTTTTACCAACGCGTACTTGGATAAAAATAGGCGAGCCCGTGTCAAAATAACCAATAATAGTGACAATTACTAAGATTGGAAAAGTTAGCACGAAGCCAACTAGTGCCATAAAAAAATCAAGAACTCTAACAATAAAATGATTCATATAAATAATTACTTGTTGTTTTCAAGAAAAGCATCAGCTGTTTTTTTCATAGATTCTGCTGTGCTATAGGGTGGTTGCCAGTTTAACAGCTCTTTCGTTTTAGATATATCAACTTGTAAAGAACCACATAAACGCTCTGATATTGCAGGTTTACCAATCAGCTTAGCAGCTATATAGAACCATGAGCTAGGAATAGGTATTAATCTAGTTGGCACGTTCAATGCAGTAGCCATATTAGATAACAATTGCGATGTTGAAACATCGTCATCATCTGAAACTAAAAAGGTTTGATTAGCTGCATTGGGGTGCTCTATACAGGTAGTGATAAGATCAACCAAGTTATCCACAGACACTAAACTGCGTCGATTATCTTTAATGCCACCTAACGGTAAAGGAAGTCCTTTGTTCACCCACTTCATCATAGAAGCAAAGTTCGCCTTAACACCTGGGCCATAGACCAAAGGAGGGCGGATAATTACCACTTCCATCCCCGTATTTTCTGCTATTTTTCGCAATCCAACTTCCGCTTCATATTTGCTCAGGCCGTATGGATCAGTCGGTATAAAGTTATCACCCTGTTTAAACGGAAAACCAAGCTCTGTAGATTCACCATTTACTTTAATTGAACTAATGAAAATAAAGCGTTTAACACCAGCTTTTGCCGCTTGTTGTGCAAGATTAAGCGTACCGTGAGTGTTTACTTCTCTGAAATCTTCGAGAGGATCAACTGAATTGTCGTTCATCACATGGGCACGAGCGGCACAGTGAATAAAACAGGAACCTTTAAATTCAGATAAATCAATTTCACTTGGGCTACTTAGATTACAAACCATAAACTGCGAGCCTGACATTAAAATAGGCCTAGATCGCCCAAGACACACTACTTCTCTATTTGATAAGTTATTATACAAATACCGACCAACAAAGCCTGAGTACCCCGTTAATAGAATCTTCATATTAATAAATCTCTTATAATCCCAACACCAAAAAAATCTTCTTTTTGATAAGAACGAAACTCTTGATTTTTCAGAGACTCAATTAATGAGGGTAATTCATCTAACTTATTACAAGCAATAGCAAAATTATTTTTATTTACGTAGTTTGCTAGTTCAATCTGATGGTGATCAATTCTAGATAAATTGGGAACAACTATAAGTTTTTTTCCCTTCTCTAACATAGAATACACAGATCCAGCTCCAGCATGCGTTATGATGAAATCTGCTTCATCTATATAGCGTTCTATATCGCTAGAAAACTCAAAAAACTCAATATTACTCGGCTTATAATTTGCAGAAGAGGAAATTTGTGCCGTAAAAAAATATTTGGATTGATTTACAAATATAGTATCGATAGCTTTTATTAGGATATCAAATTCTGTAGTTCCAACCGTAATGAAGATCTTAAACATTATAATCGCCCTACATACTTGCCGTTTGGTAAAAACTTTTTAAGTTCTATGTTTTGGTAGAACACATTATTGGTTATATGTTTGAGCACTTTAGTTGTAAATGTTAAAGATTCGAACTTTGACCATGTTTCAAAATGAATAATTACACACCCCATCATTTTTGCAACTAAGCATACCAGTATACAAACGCCTGGCCCCATAGAAATAATATTATGAATATTATGCTTTCTTAAATAAGAATATATCTTCCTTATTTGAGAAAGCATTTCAAATAAGGAGATTATCTTACCTGTATACTTATCTCTAAACTCTTTCAACTCCAAATGAGCTTCAGACCAATTTGGTTTTTCCCCCGAGTCAGTTAGACTAAAAAAATTTATCTCATCACCAGTAATAGAAAGCTGATGGCATAAACGATCAGCCTGTTTTTTATGACCACCGCATCCATAAACTATAAGTACATTTTTCATCGAGAAGGCTCTCTTATTTTTGATGTTAATGCAAAAACCCAAATAAATGTAATGATTGGATTGGAAATATAAAACACATTCGAATTGGATACAGATGCAGCTAATAAAGCAATTATCAACAGCATTTGAAAATAACTAGCTCTTTTAGATATAAATAATATATACATATAAAAGACAAAACTAATCAGAATACCAAAACGGAGCAAAAGGAAAATATATCCATTATGTGGGTTATTTGTTCCTTCCTTTGACCAATGGATTGGAACGAATGCTTTAGAGAAATCGCCAAAGAAAAAATCTAAATAAGATAGATCTGAAGCGACATTCAATAGTTGCGTATTCCAAATATAGTTTCTACCATTTGTTATGATTAACAAAAGGTCATAAATATAATCGTTAATAAAAGAAAAATAAAACACAAGAAACATAGATAAATACATCATACATATGAAAAACCTGTTAATAGAGCGCCCAAAAAAGAACTGGGTAATGATATATGATGAAATTGACAATATGATCAGTAATGGTGTTTCTGTACTACAAAAGTATGCTACACATAAAAATATTAATATATGAAACCAACTAACAAGCTTTTTGAAACCATGACAATATATATTTATAATTATAAATAGCGTTGCAAATACATCGATATTTGCTGGGCTTCCTTCAATCCCATGAAATGCTCTTGAAATAAATACGCCATCAAAACTAAAATGTCGATATTTTTCAGGAAATATAAAAAATGAAACTAATGAAAGTACCAAGTAAGCATAAAAACAAATTGTAATTAATTTATTTAATTCAAATTTGTCAATATTTGATTTCCTGATTGTTAAATATGACGCACATAATAGCGCCAAATAAAAAACAGGGAAAAAAGAACCTACATCTACCTTTGATAAAAAATAACTTAAAATACCGAAGGCTAAAGCCATTATAGAAAAGAATATAAAATAAATTGATATATTGCTATATAATGAAAAACCGATAATGGTCATAGCTAAATAGAAAATAACTACTAAGTAATTAAAGCCTGGCACATGAACTATTACATTAAAAAATGCAAGAAAAACATAACAAAAGTTAACTTTGAGCAAGGGAAAAACCTATAAAAAC
>NZ_CEZLMY010000039.1:0-615 GCF_983033635.1 Psychromonas sp.
CTCGAACATGGGCTTATAAAAAGCATGCCGAAGGCATTTCCTTTCATGTGATAGTCGAGGCGAATTTTGCGGCAGCAAAGTATCATGAGCGGGCTAAGCTCCGCGTGCCCTGTAGTTGCACGACAGCGCAGTGTCACGAGCGGACGAGCTCTGCGAGTCCTGGCCATCGCCAAAGTCCCGCATAAGCTAGCAATTAAATCCAGATAAACCCCAGTTCTTCGAAAGAAGGACTGGGGTTTTTTCGTTATTACTGTTTTTGATTTCTGGCCTACTCGAGAGTAGGGCGAGTATTGCGACAGCACAGTGTCACGAGCGGGTGAGCTCTGCGAACCCTGTGCCAACGGCAAGCTTGCTATCTATAAGCAACACAAGCCTAAACCCTGTTGAGTTTATCTCGACAGATTTTTTTTACGTCTGAAATTCGCGGATACACAACGATGACCGACTCTCGAGTAGGGGCTAATTTTGCGGCAGCAAAGTATCATGAGCGGGCTAAGCTCCGTGTGCCCTGTAGTTTGCCGACAGCGCAGTGTCACGAGCGGGTGAGCTCAGCAAACCCTGACCATCGCATTCTATATTTTTCTTTCAACTTTATTTTTACAGCAGAAAGATTTT
>NZ_CEZLMY010000039.1:625-10159 GCF_983033635.1 Psychromonas sp.
AAAACTGCATAAAAAGGACGGCCTACTATTTTTTAATTGAGCATGTTGATTTTTTTAAATTGGATAGCTAAAAGTTGTCAATTTAATGACTTTCAATTTGTTATTCGCATGATCTATTTTCTCGCTATGATATGATACTTTCACTTTTAAAATGTTAACGAGAAAAAAATGACTACGCCTCAAAATGAAAATATTCATATTCAATCAGAAACAGTGTTAATTACACCTCTAGAATTAAAAAACTTAATACCAGCCTCTGACAGTGTTTATCAATTCATTACTGAATCTCGCCAAATTGTTTCTAATATTGTGCATAAAAAAGATCCTCGTTTTTTAGTTATTTGTGGGCCTTGTTCTATTCACGATATCGATGCAGCTAAAGAATATGCCGTAAAATTAAAAAAGTTACACGAGCAATATAAAGATACCTTGTATATTGTTATGCGCGTGTATTTTGAAAAACCACGTACAACTGTTGGTTGGAAGGGCTTAATTAATGATCCGCACATGGATGATTCTTTTGATATCGAAACAGGATTAAAACAAGCACGTGAACTTCTGTTATGGATCTCTGAGTTAGGATTGCCGATTGCAACAGAAGCGTTGGATCCTATTAGCCCTCAATATTTGGGCGATCTGTTCAGTTGGGCGGCCATTGGTGCGCGTACTACTGAATCGCAAACGCACCGTGAAATGGCTAGTGGCTTATCAATGCCGGTTGGTTTCAAAAATGGTACGGATGGTAATTTAGCAACCGCTGTTAATGCGATGCAATCAGCCTCTTCTCCGCATCGTTTTATGGGCATTAATCAGCAAGGGCAAAGTGCTTTATTACAAACTAGCGGAAATCAAGATGGCCATGTCATTCTTCGCGGTGGTGGTGGTAAACCAAACTACGATTCCCTTAATGTTGCTTTAGCTCAACAGGCTCTTCATAAAGCAGGGGTTGAAGATATTTTGATTGTTGATTGTAGTCATGCGAATTCTAATAAAGATTATTCACTGCAGCCCTTAGTCGCTAAAGATGTTTTTCATCAAGTGATTGAAGGCAATAAATCTATTATCGGTATTATGCTCGAAAGCAATATCAATGAAGGTAATCAAGCTGCAGATTTAGCAAAAGAAGAACTTAAATATGGTGTATCAGTAACGGATGCCTGCATTAATTGGGATACAACCGGCCAACTACTTGCTGATGCAGTTAGTTTGTTAAAAGACACTTTAAAAACAAGATAAGAAGAAATCTATGCCTTTAAGTAAATTAAGAGATCAAATTGATGCTGTTGATCAACAGTTAATTGATTTACTCGCTGAACGTTTACGTTTGGTCGGCGAGGTTGGTGAAGTAAAAACTGAACATGGCTTGCCTATTTACGCACCAGATCGCGAAGCTGCGATGCTTGATAAACGTCGTAGAGAAGCGGAGTCAAAAGGTGTACCAGCCAATTTAATTGAAGATATTTTGCGCAGGACAATGCGTGAGTCTTACGCAAGTGAAAATGAAACAGGTTTTAAAACCATAAATCCGAAGATGAAACGCATCGTTATCATTGGCGGTAATGGTTTATTAGGTAAACGTTTTGTTGAAATGTTTGAACTGTCCGGCTATCAAGTTGATATTTTAGGACGCGCTAACTGGGATCAAGCGCAGCAAATTTGCAGCAAAGCAGGTTTGGTTATTGTCGGTTCTCCTATTGATGTTACTGAATCGGTTATTAAACAACTTTCTTATTTACCTGAAGATTGTATTCTTGCGGATATAACCAGTGTTAAAGCAGGTCCTTTGCAAGCGATGCTTGATGTTCATAAAGGCCCTGTTGTCGGTTTACATCCTATGTTTGGTCCAGATATATCTAGTTTTGCGAAACAGGTTGTTGTTTATTGTGATGGTCGCGGACAAGACAAATATATGTGGCTAATTGAACAGATGAAAATCTGGGGGGCACATCTTTACAACGTCAAAGCTGAAACTCATGATGAGTCAATGACCTTAATTCAAGCGTTGCGTCATTTTACAAGTTTTGTATATGGTGTTCATTTGCAGGAAGTAAACGCAGATTTAAAACAGTTGCTTGATTTAAGTTCACCAATTTATCGTTTGGAACTGGCAATGGTTGGGCGATTGTTTGCTCAAGAGCCATCCTTGTATGCGGATATAATTCTTTCTCAGAAAAATAATTTAACTATGATTAAACGTTATCATAAGCATTTTTCTGAAGCGATTGAGTTACTGGAAAATGCAGATAGAGATGCCTTTATCAACCGTTTTAAATCAGTAACTAATTGGATGGGAGATTATTCCTCTTTATTCCTTAACGAAAGTCGTGTGCTTTTACAGCAGGCTCACGATAATCGCCATTATGAAGATAAATAATTTTTCTTCAGGCAAATAAAAAGGAGGTTATTAACCTCCTTTTTATTTATCTATTGCTTGCCTATTTTATGCGGCAAACTCTTTATTTAATTTGATTTCAGCATCAGACTCAATTTCAATCTCAGGCTCGTCAATAGCTTGTCCTGAAATTTCACCATTACGGCACATATCTTTTCCATGATTTTTTGCGCGATTCGCTTCAGATTTGTGAAGGTGCTTATTTAGTTGACGTTCGATTTTTTGGAATAATTGTCCGATTGCTGTATAGAGATCATCGTGTTCTGCATGAGCAAATACTTTACCATTAGGTATACCAATAGTTGCTTCGATTTTTACGCCTTTAGGCTCTTTGGTGATGATGCAGTGTGGTTTAATTAAAGGAATTTGTAGTTTTTCTAATCTTTGGAAACGTTCCTCTACTTTGTTACGCATTGTGTCAGTAATAGTAATTTGTTTGCTTGTAATTTCAATTCTCATAGAAGACACCTTTTGGTTATACACGTATTGTGTTCATAAATAGATTAGGCTTTTTTCTTGATTTAAAACGTGATCTAGATCTCATTTAATCGGCTTTTATTATTAAGGAAATTATTCTTTGACCTATGTTTATTTTCTTTCAAAAAAATTAAAGATTGCTTGTTGAAAGTAAAAACTTAGGGCATTCTTGAATGGATAAGTTCCTCTCTTTATATCTCCTTTTTTACTAAAACAGCTTTTTTTCATTTCTTGTTTTGTTATCGTTACTCTATTACTCCTTTTTTCGATTAAAGTTGATTTATTACATGTCGCGACTCCTTACCTTTAAGTTTATACGTATTTTGGTATTTTGCTATTTATGTACTAGCAGTTATTTTTTATTTGCGACTCCCTGGGTGCATGCTTTAAGTATGTACGGCGATTTTAAATATCCTGAAAAATTTACCCACTTTCAATATACAAATCCAAATGCACCAAAAGGTGGTGTTTTTAAACAAGCTTCTATCGGTAGCTTTGATTCATTAAACCCTTTCATTGTAAAGGGAAATGCAGCCGCGGGTATTAATATGATTTATGACTCACTGCTTAAACAATCCAGTGATGAGCCTTTTAGCGGTTATGGATTGATTGCCAAGAAAGTAAAAGTGGCAAAGGATTTTTCTTCAGTGAGTTTTTTAATAAATGGAAATGCACGTTTTCATGATGGAAAAAGTATTCAAGCCAGTGATGTGAAATTTAGTTTTGAACTGTTAGTTGAAAAAGGCGCTCCTCATTTTCGCTCTTATTATTCGGGTGTAAAAGAGGTGGTCGTTGATAACCCGTTACAAGTGACTTTTTATTTTAAAGAGAGTGGCAATCGTGAATTACCATTGATTATTGGTCAAATCCCCATTCTTCCTGAACATTACTGGTTGGATAAAGACTTTTCTAAAAGTAGCTTAGCTATTCCGATCGGCTCTGGTGCTTATCAGGTCGGTAGTTTTCAAGCATCTAAAAGAATAACTTATCAACGGGTTAAAGATTACTGGGCAAAAGATTTGCCGGTCAATAAAGGTCTGTTCAATTTTGACACTATGATTTTTGATTATTATCGCGATGATAGCGTTGCTTTTGAGGCGTTTAAGTCAGGGGCGTTTGATTATCGTCTTGAAAGTTCATCAAAACGTTGGGCGACCGGTTACAGCGGTGATAATTTTGCTTCGGGTAAGATTGTTACTTATAAAATAGACGATAAAAATCCTCAGGGGATGCAGGGGTTCTGGTTTAATCTGCGCAAAGAAAAATTTAAAGATGTCAATGTTCGCGAAGCGCTCAGTTTATTATTTGATTTTGAATGGGCGAATAAAACCCTTTTTTACGGCGCTTATACGCGGATTAATAGCTTTTATGCTGGCTCTGAGCTTGCAACCGGGCGAGAAATCTCTTTGCCTGAAATTGATATTTTATCTCCTTATAAAGCTTCATTATCCAACGCTGTTTTTGACCCTATTGATTTTCCGAAAACAAATGCCGATGGCAATGTGCGTTTGCAGATGAGAAAAGCGGTCAAATTACTTTCGAGTGCGGGTTATCAGTTAAAAGACAGCAAAATGCAGAATAAAAACGGTGAGCAATTAAGCTTTGAGTTCTTACTGTACAGTAAAGATTTTGAGCGTGTTGTGCATCCCTTCCGACGTAACTTACAGCGAATTGGTATTAAAACCTCGATCCGTTTAGTGGATGTTTCTCAGTTTATTAATCGTTTGAACAGTTTTGATTTTGATTTAGTTTCAATGCGCAAAGGACAATCCATTTCTCCGGGTAATGAGCAGCTCGGTTACTGGGGGTGCGATAGCAGTATGCAGGTGGGGACGGCCAATTGGGCGGGAGTCTGCTCGCCGGTGATCGATAAATTAGTCACAAAACTAATTATGTCGGATACACGAGAAGAGTTAGTGAATACAACCAAAGCGTTAGATAGGGTCTTGCTTGCACAGCATATGGTTATTCCGCAATGGTATCTTCCAGCTTATCGCATCGCTTATTGGGATAAATTTTCTCGTCCGCAGATTGCGCCTACCTATGATTTAGGGCTGTCAACTTGGTGGCTCACTCCACCTGAAAACAGCGACGGAGAGCTGCATTAATGAACCATTATATTTTACGGCGTTTGTTACTTATTATTCCGACATTACTTGGCATTATGACCATTAATTTTTTTATTGTGCAGATAGCACCAGGCGGTCCTGTCGAGCAGGCCATTGCACAATATCAAGGAATAGACAGTGGTAATTCAACGCGTATTGCTTCGGGCACCAGTAGCGATATAAAACAAAATAGTAATACAAGCAAATATCGCGGTGCGCAGGGAGTCGATCCTGAATATATCGAAGCGCTTGAAAAGTTATACGGTTTCGATAAACCACTAGGCGAACGTTATTTTTCAATGTTATGGCGTTATGCTAAATTTGATTTTGGCGAGAGCTTTTACCGTAATCAGAAAGTTACCGATCTGATTATTGATAAAATGCCGGTTTCTATCTCTTTGGGACTTTGGACTACTCTGCTTGCTTATTTGATCTCTATTCCGCTGGGTATAAAAAAAGCAACCTCACACGGCAGTCGTTTCGATATATGGAGCAGTACAGTTGTTACTATCGCCTATGCAATTCCCGCTTTTATTTTGGCCATTATTTTAATTGTTTTATTTGCAGGCGGCTCCTATTATGACTGGTTTCCTCTGCGCGGTTTAACATCTGATAATTTCTCCGAGCTGAGTGTTTGGGGACAAATTAAAGATTATTTCTGGCATTTGACGCTGCCCATTTCAGCTTCAGTTTTAGCCAGTTTTGCCACACTGACCATGTTAACTAAAAACTCCTTTCTTGATGAGATCCATAAACAATATGTGGTTACGGCGCGGGCTAAAGGCTGTTCTAAAAGCCGTATTTTATATGGCCATATTTTTCGTAATGCGATGTTATTAGTATTAGCGGGTTTACCTGCCGCTCTGATAGGTATTTTTTTCACGGGATCAATGTTAATTGAAGTTATTTTTTCATTAGATGGATTAGGTTTATTGAGCTTTGAATCTGTTATTAATCGCGATTACCCGGTGATATTTGCTTCACTGTATATTTTTACTTTAGTTGGGTTGGTGCTGAAATTGATCAGTGATATCACCTATACCTTGATCGATCCCCGTATTACCTTTGAAGGACGATAAAATGTCATTAGTTCGTACATGGCAAAATATGAAAAATAACCCTATCAATGGCGATCGCTGGTTACAGTTTAAAAACAACAAGCGCGGCTACTGGTCGTTATGGATATTTCTTATTCTTTTTTTGCTTAGCCTATTGGCCGAGCTGTGGATAAACGACAAACCGATTATGGTTTCCTACCAGCAGCATTGGTATTTTCCTATTGTTGAAGATATTCCTGAGAACAAGTTAGGGGGAGATTTTGATATCAGTACCGATTATCGTGATCCCTATATGGTCGGGCAAATTGAGAAAGAGGGCTGGATAATCTGGCCACTGGTGCCCTTTTATTTTGACAGCATTAACTTTGAGTTAACAGAATCCGCCCCTTCACCACCTAGTAAAATTAATTACTTAGGAACAGATGATCAGGGACGAGATCTGCTTGCCCGCCTGGTTTATGGCTTTCGAATATCGGTATTATTTGCATTAACTTTAACTTTTATCAGTTCCGTAATTGGTATTGTTGTGGGGGCCATTCAAGGTTACTACGGCGGACGTATTGATCTTCTGGGGCAGCGAATACTAGAGATTTGGGAAGGTCTACCTATGCTCTTTATGTTGATTATTTTAGCGAGCTTTGTTGAACCGACATTCTCCTGGCTATTAGGATTAATGATCTTATTCAGCTGGCCGAGCCTGGTGAGTGTGGTGCGTGCCGAGTTTTTACGTGGCCGGCATCTGGAGTATGTGAAAGCGGCAAGTGCATTAGGTGTTAGCGATAGCAAAATTATGTTTAAACATATTTTGCCCAATGCGATGATAGCCACATTAACCTTTATGCCCTATCTATTTACGGGCGCGTTAACAACTTTAACATCGTTGGACTTTCTTGGTTTTGGTTTACCGCTTGGTTCTGCCTCCCTGGGGGAGATGGTTGCACAAGGTAAAGATAATTTACATGCTCCGTGGCTGGCAATTACAGCCTTTATTTCTCTTTCAACTATTTTAGTTTTATTAGTCTTTATCGGTGAAGCGACGCGTGATGCTTTTGATCCCAGGAAAACATTATGAGCCTTGAAATCGAATCAAATAAGCTGTTAAAAGTTCAGGATCTGTCTATTAGTTTTGCACAACAAGAGATTGTTAAAGGTGTAAATTTTACTCTTGAGAAAGGACAGACACTGGCGATCGTTGGTGAAAGCGGGGCGGGTAAATCGCTGCTTGCTTTATCTATTTTACAACTACTGCCTTACCCGCATGCTCATCACCCGTCAGGGGAAATATACCTGTCTGGACAACCGTTAGTTGGCAAGGGGGAAACTGTGTTAGAGGCGATTAGGGGGAATAAAGTCGGCATGATTTTTCAGGAGCCGATGACTTCACTTAACCCGTTGCACACGGTGGAGAAACAGATTGCTGAAACTCTGTTAATTCATAAAGGGCTAACAGGTAAAAAAGCGCAGATTAGAACGCTTGAGTTACTGGACCTGGTTGGCATTGAGTCACCGGAAACACGTTTAGGATCGTATCCTCATGAACTGTCTGGCGGGCAACGCCAGCGAGTGATGATTGCGATGGCATTAGCCAATGATCCAGAACTGTTGATTGCGGATGAGCCGACAACTGCGCTTGATGTCACCATTCAAAAACAAATTCTGGATCTATTAAAGTCATTGCAAAAACGCCTTAATATGGGCATTTTATTGATCACTCATGATCTGCATATTGTGCGCTCTATAGCTGATTCAGTATTGGTTATGCGTAACGGTAAATCTATTGAATATAACAGTAAAAATGCATTGTTTGAAAACCCGCAGCAGCAATACACAAAAACCTTATTAAATGCGATACCGTCAGGGGAGATGGCTGCGCTGGAAAATCCACAATTGATATTAAGTGCAGAAAATATAAATGTTGCTTATCCACTGAAAAAGAATTTTTGGGGTAAAACAATAAACAGCTTACAAGCGGTAAAAGATGTGAGTTTACAGATCCATCAAGGAGAAACGGTCGCCATTGTTGGTGAGAGTGGTTCCGGAAAAAGTACCTTGGCGCAGGCGATACTGCAACTCAACAAAAGTACAGGAAAAGTTGTTTATCTTGGTAAGCAGATAGATTCGATTAAACATAACGAGTTGCAGAAATTACGCGCAAAATTACAAATTGTTTTTCAAGATCCGTTTGCCAGTTTAAGCCCCCGTTTATCAGTGCGAGATATTATTGCTGAAGGTTTAGAGGTCCATAACCCGCAGCTAACGAGAGAGCAAATAGACAGTGAAGTTGAGTCTGTTTTAAATAGGGTGGGTCTTGATAAAGAGAGTGCTTTACGTTATCCGCATCAGTTTTCTGGTGGGCAGCGGCAGCGAATATCTATCGCTCGCGCATTAATTTTACGGCCTCAACTGATCGTTCTGGATGAACCGACATCCGCATTAGATCGAAGTATTCAGAAGCAGATATTAGCCTTGTTAATCTCATTACAAAAAGAGTTTTCTTTAAGTTATCTTTTTATTAGTCACGATCTGTCCGTTGTGAAATCTATTAGCCATCGTGTTTTAGTTATGCGAGCTGGTGAAATAATAGAACAGGGAGCGACCAATAAGATATTTGCACAGCCACAACAAAAATACACTCAGATATTATTATCATGCTCGACAATATGATGCTACATTAACAAATGCTCTGAATATAAATATTTTTTATTATTATTACTAAGTTGAGTTGCCATGAAAAAAATATTTTTTTTGTGTTTTTGTTTGCTCTCTAGTTCAAGTTTTGCGGCTTCCTTGACCCTTAGCCAGCAAAGGCAAATATATGCGCAAGCAACTAATTTTCAAGAACAAAAGATGTGGCCTGAAGCCGCGCAAAAGTCAAAGCTAATTTCTGAATATCCATTAACTTATCTGCTAGATTACCAATACCTTAAAGCCAACTTTAATCGAAATAGTTTACTTGCGGTACAGTCCTTTATTGAGGATAACTCTGGCCATAAAGTCAGTAATGATCTGCAACGAGATTATTTATATTATCTAGGAAAGAATAAATATTGGCGTGAGTTTCTCTCCTTTTATCCGCAACTACCAAATTCGCTCGCTTTGAAATGTTTTCATTTTCAAGCTCAACTAGATCAAGGAGCAGCAGATGAAATTTGGCCAGTGGTTCAAAAAACTTGGTTGAGCGGATATTCTTTACCTAATGCCTGCGATAGCGTTTTTCACCATTATTTAGAAAATAATCAAATATCTGAAGCGTTAATTTGGCAACGCTTTCAATTAGCTTATTTAAAAAATCAAAAATCGTTAATGTCTCATTTAATAAAGTTAATGAATGACTCAAACAGGGCGTTAGCGCAGCAGTTGTATGATTTAAATAAAGAGCCCGGAAAGTTACTAAGCAGTGAATTATTTACAAGTCGTCAACAAGCCAGCTACTCTTTTTTATTGACCAGTATTAAGCGTCTCGCTAAAAAAGATATTAACTTAGCGATGAATGCATATT
>NZ_CEZLMY010000039.1:10169-26774 GCF_983033635.1 Psychromonas sp.
TTTTAATCCGTAATGAAACAAGCCTGCTTAGCTGGTTAGATAAAGAGCTTGTTGAATTAGGGGATAGTCGTTTAATTGAACGCCGTATACGTTATGCGATTAAATTAGATAACTGGGTAGATATTGAATATTGGTTAACACAGCTGGCATTGCCGCAACAACAAGATAGCAAATGGTTATATTGGCAGGCACGCGTACTGGAAAATATGCAGCAACCTGCCCAGGCAAATAAGTTGTATCAACAAATAGCCATGAAGCGCACTTATTATGGTTTTTTAGCCGCACAAAAATTAGGTTTGGATTATCAATTTAATGCACAAATAGTAACTGATAAGTTACAAAATTTAGAGGCTTTGCAGTCACGACTTGCACATATTGAAGAGTTACATTTTAATAAGCATATGCAATTACTCAAGCGTGAATGGGAAGCCTTACTTAGTCATCAAGGCTATAATTTACAACAACAATTAGGGTTTTATGCATTCCAGAAAGGCTGGGCTCATCTTTCTGTGCTTGCAAGTATCCGCTCTAAAAGTTGGGATGCCTTGAATATTCGTTTTCCTGAAGTTAAACCGGAACTGTTTTCATCTAATGCCAATAAATATCAACTCGATTCTACCTATATTTACGCCATTACGCGGCAAGAAAGTTCTTTTGATGAATTTGCTTATTCACCTGTAGGTGCGCGTGGTTACATGCAACTGATGCCGCAAACTGCAATCGAGACTGCACGAAAAATAGGTCTGAAAGATTATAAGCAAAGAACGCAATTAACTCAGGGAGATATCAATGTGCAGTTAGGCACAGCCTACTTTGATATCTTACTTAAACGTTACAAAGGTAATAGAATTCTGGCAACTGCAGCATATAATGCGGGTCCCCATCGCGTTGATCGCTGGCAAGGCAGTGAAAAAGGAAGGGCTGAGCAAGGTTTAACGATGGATAGTTGGATTGAAACAATTCCTTATAAAGAAACGCGACGTTATGTCAAAAATGTTTTGGCGTATAACGTTATTTACCAGCATATTTTAGATAAGCCACTTGAGTTTCTTACCTCTAAAGAGCTTAATGCGCGTTTTTAATCAGTAGACTTTTCAAGTAAGCCTTGAGTGAAAAGTTAAGTTTTACCAACATTGGTCATTATTGGTGCTGCCATCGCTACTATGGTTGCTGTTTTGATCGATAAACAGTGTTTGACATGCAGTTTCATCGTTCGCTTGTGTTGTGCCACTTTTAGCGACCGCTTTCATCGAATAGGTTGTTGCTGCAGCTGAAACGACTGAAAATGTATAATAATCATGGCTTGCCGGCAGTCCGAGATCGGCTTCCACATCTGAGTAAGCGGGATTTAAGATATGCAGACTTGATTGTTTTAACTGCGCCTTTATTAATTCCGCTTTGGCATCACCACGACGCGCTTTAATCATATGTGACTGGTAGGATGGATAAGCGATACTGCCCAGTATGGCAATAATTGCGATAACAATTAATAGTTCAATTAACGTAAAACCCTGCGCTTTTCTCATAAACTGACCTCATATTCCTTTCGCTAAATTATTTAATTAACTGAGAGTACTTTGAATAGTGTAGATCTTTAATAACAAAGCAGCATAGTTTGTTAATCGTTAATTTATTTTTTAGACTAAACTTGAGCGTATAGATAGTGCCGATAAAAGTAAGGAGTGGTTATGAAACGTCAGTCTATATCCTTAAAAGGCTTTACTTTGATGGAGTTACTTGTGGCTGTTTCTGTTGTTTCCATTTTGCTGGCGATAGGTATTCCTTCATATAAAATGTTATTTGATCGTGATCGCTTGAAAGGGGCTGCCACTTCACTTTATTTTATGCTTAATTTATCTAAGACTGAATCGATCAAACGCAATAGCGATATATTTCTAAATATTACTGCGGGGCAGAATTGGTGTGTGGGTTCAAATGAGGGAGATGCAGTATGTGATTGCAATACCAAGGGGAGTTGTGATGCTTCGGTTAGTCACAATGAATATAAAAATCTAACACTGGTATCGAATTACAGCACCCCTTATTATGACCGTGTTCGCGGCGCATTTAATGAACCTAATAACTTATTTAAATTACAGTCAGAAGGTGGCGGAGAAGTGCAGCTGAATGTGAACGTTCTTGGTTTCGTGCGTATGTGTGGTGTTGATGGCGTGTTAGGATTAAGCGCCTGTTGATTATTCAAATAACTGTTTTATTACATTCAATGTATTATTGATTTTTTTACTATTGGTAGGGGTAATAAAGATTGTATCATCACCAGCAATTGTACCTAAAATACCTTCTGCTTTACCTATTGAATCTAACAAACGGGCTATCAATTGTGCCGCGCCTGGACTGGTGCGAATAACAATCAGGCTATCATTGTGATCAATATCTAGGACGAGATTTTTTAATGGACTTGTCGTGGTTGGGATGCCAAGCTCTGCAGGCAGACAGTAAACCATCTCTCTTTTGGCATTTCTGGTACGCACTGCTCCCGACTTGCTTAACATTCGAGAAACTTTTGACTGGTTAATATTATGAAAACCAGCTTGTTGTAATGCTTCTACTATTTCACCCTGAGAGCTTAAGCGCTCTTTTTTTAATAAAGCTTTAAAGAAGTCCATTAGTTCAGTTGATTGTTTCATATATAATTCACTCTATTGAATCTCATTTTATTGGGGGGGCAATCATAGTTAATACTGGCTAATTATCAACAAATTAATCGTCAAAATAAGTGCATAATTATGCGTTTTATGAATTATATATTGAAATTAGATAGTCATTAAATTTTAGGGTTGTTATAGTAGCGATTATTCACCCCAGATAACTAAAACTTAGATGCAACAAAATCCTCTGTTGTTGATGAGTTGGATATTATAAATTATGTTTTTTCCCCGCTTCTTTTTATTTTCTCTGTTATTATTTTCTTCATTCTCTTCATTCTCTTCATTGGCTGCCTCTCCCGTATCGGAAGAAAATATAAAGGTTAGTTTTGCTACAGAAGCAAATTATTACCCTTTCGAATATTTCAATGATAAAAAGCAGATCCAAGGATTTGATATTGATATTGCTAATGCTATTTGTAATGTCGCAAATTTGACTTGCAGCTTTCATTATCAAAGTTTTGACAGCCTGCTATCTTCCTTACAATTTGGCCGTTTCGATGCTGTGATCTCCTCTCTTGATATCACCAATGAACGCTTAAAAAAAGTAGATTTTTCCAATAGTTATTATAGAGAACCCCCTGTATTTGTGAGTAAGAACTCCTCAGAAAAAAAATTTTCTATTGCTGAAAAGTTTATTGGAGTGAAAGCACATTCATCGAATCAGGATTATTTAATTAAATATGCAAAAGAAAATAGCTTTATCATCTCTTATTTCTCTTCTTCTAAAGCATTTAGTGATTTAAAGGATGGTAAAATTGATACTGTTTTTGCAGATCAAGCTGTCGTTGTTGATTTTTTGCAAAAAGAAAAGAATCAAAAATATTTTTCTATTCAACGCACTGAAAAAATATTTTTACAGGAGTTCTCTAAAGGTTACGGTATTGCCGTTAAAAAAGGGAATCGTGAATTGCAAGAGCGCTTGAATCTAGGTATTAAGATTATTTTTGAAAATGGCACTTATCAAGAAATATATAATCGTTATTTTGAGTGATATATTTCCCCAAAAGTAAGCGTTACCTCTCTTAAATATTAGTAAGCTTATGATTTAACTTTACATCGCTCACAATCATTTAACATTTTCAACATGACTCGTTATTTTTCACTAGAATATATTCAACTTATTATATTAATAACTACGTTGTGGAGATTTTTATGAAAATTGCTGTTCTTGGTGCTGCTGGTGGTATAGGTCAAGCTCTTGCGTTACTGCTAAAACTAGATTTACCTGAAAATTCATCTTTATCACTTTATGATATTGCACCAGTTACACCTGGTGTCGCTAAAGATTTGAGTCATATCCCAACAAGTGTACATGTCGATGGCTATGCAGGTGAAGATCCAACTCCTGCTCTTGAAGGTGCAGATGTAGTCTTGATCTCTGCAGGTGTGGCACGTAAACCCGGTATGGATCGCTCTGATCTGTTTAATATCAATGCCGGTATTATCAAAAACTTAGTCGGTAAAGTTGCTGAAGTTGCACCTGAAGCATGTATCGGTATTATTACCAATCCGGTTAATACAACGGTCGCGATTGCATCAGAAGTACTTAAAAAGGCCGGTGTGTACAATAAAAACAAGCTTTTTGGTATTACCACGTTAGATGTTATTCGTGCAGAGGATTTTGTCGCGGAGAAAAAAGGTCTTCCAGAAGAGCATGTGCGTGTAAATGTTATTGGCGGGCATAGTGGTACGACTATCTTACCCGTACTTTCGCAGGTGCAAGGTGTTGAGTTTAGTGAGCAAGAGGTAATCGAGCTTACAGATCGCATCCAAAATGCAGGTACTGAAGTGGTCAATGCAAAAGCGGGTGGAGGCTCGGCAACACTTTCAATGGCGCGTGCAGCTTCTATTTTTGGTGTTGATCTTGTACGGGCGCTATTAGGTAAGCAAGGGATTATCCAAAATGCTTATGTCGATGGTGGTAATTCATGCTCTCCATTTTTTACTCAACCACTGCTATTAGGTAAAAAAGGTATTGAACGCGTTTTGCCATTTGGTGAATTAAGTCCTTTTGAAGAGCAGAAAAAGCAGGAGATGTTATCTGTATTACATGCAGATATTCAAAAAGGTATTGATTTTGTTAAAAATAATGACTAAAAATGCTGTTTGATTAACAGTTTTGAAAAGCCAGTTAATACTGGCTTTTTTTATACCTATACTTTAATTGTTATTAACGGGTTATAAAGAGATTAAAAATGAATGTTTGTGATGTGATGACTACGCGTGTGGCAACTGTTGAAATGGATGATAGATTAAAGGTTGTTAAAGAGATCCTTGATTGCGCCCCTTTCCGTCATTTATTAGTTATTGAAGATAATGAATTGCAAGGTGTAATTAGTGATCGTGATTTATTACGTTGCTTGAGTCCGTTTCTCGGCACTGATGCCGAATCTGTACATGATACAACAACCATTAATCAGCGTGCCCATCAAATAATGACGCGCTCACCTATTACCATTAAACCTGAACTTCCTATCCATGACGCATTAGTTTTAATGTTAGACAATAATATCGGCTGCTTACCCGTATTAGAGGCGGGAGAGATTAAAGGCATCTTTACATGGCATGATGGTGTACGTGCTTTGTTAGATTAGTTTCCTGCTGCTGATAATTGATATTATTAAATGAAATAATAAATTCCCTTTTAGTGTTTTAATTAAGTTAAAGATTTCTTTATAGTACTTACTCTTAAAATTAAGTTGAGTGCTAAGATGGATTACTTACCAATTTTTACCAAACTAGAAAACCGACCATGCCTTGTTGTTGGAGGTGGTGATGTTGCTTTACGTAAAGTACATCTATTACTTAAAGCTGGGGCGGATGTAACGGTTTGTGCACCTCAATTTCATTCCAGCCTATTACAAAAAGCAGAGGCTAAGCAATTAAAAACAGTTCAGCAGAGTTTCACTACTGAGATGCTAAAAGGCAAATGGTTAGTGATTGCAGCAACCAATCATCGAAGCGTAAATCAACAGGTTGCAGATGCTGCAAATGAATTACAGCTGTTAGTTAATGTAGTGGATGATCCTGAGCATTCTAGCTTTATTATGCCATCTATTGTGGATCGTTCACCGATAATTGTTGCAATTTCCAGTGGTGGTAAAGCGCCTGTTTTAGCACGTTTAATACGTGAACGTTTAGAAGCATTATTACCAATGCATTTAGGGCGTTTAGCCACTATCTCGGGCGAGTTTCGTCACCGCGTGAAAAAAGTTATTAAAGACGTTTCATTACGCAGACGTTATTGGGAAAAACTCTTTGGTAATGGACAATTAGCGAGCCTCCTGGAAAAAGGCCAGACAGATAAAGCCATTAAGTTAATGGAAAATAGTTTAACTGCAGATATAACATGTGGCGATGTTGCTTTAGTCGGTGCCGGTCCTGGCGATCCATCATTACTTACCCTGAAAGCACTGCAACTAATGCAGCAAGCTGATGTTGTCCTATATGACAGGTTAGTTTCTGCAGATATTTTGGATTTAGTGCGCAGAGATGCAGATTTGATTTCTGTTGGAAAACATGCCGGAAATCATGAGGTAACACAGTCCAGAACGAATGAAATGCTGGTGGAGTATGCGCGGCAAGGTAAAAAAGTCGTACGGTTAAAAGGTGGAGACTCCTTTATTTTTGGCCGAGGTGGTGAAGAGTTGGAAGAGCTTGTTGAAGCCGGTATTGCTTTTCAAGTTGTCCCGGGTATAACCGCGGCTTCAGGATGCAGTGCATATGCAGGGATTCCGCTTACCCATCGAGATTTTTCACAATCGGTAACCTTTGTTACAGGGCACCGTAAGGAAGGTGGTAAGGATCTTAACTGGGAAGCATTGTCTATTAGTAACCAAACGCTGGTTGTGTATATGGGCTTGCTGCAATCGGAAGAGATACAAACGCAATTGCTCCGTTTTGGTCGCTCGAAAGATACACCTATCGCATTGATTAATAAAGGTACTCGTTCAGATCAGCATGTGGTGCTCGGTAAACTTTCTGAATTAGTACAACTTGCTGGTGGCTTACAAGGCCCAACAATTATGATTATTGGAGAAGTGGTCAGTTTGGCAAACAAACTTGCATGGTTTAATCCAGAAAATAACCAAAAACTTTCGCGCGATCCATTTTTAGTTAACCTGACTTAGATATCGCTATTAACTAGCACACATAAAAAAGGCGAATAACCGTAATGGTTATTCGCCTTTTTTATGCATGGAGCTCCTCCCTGGCTTGAGCTGGGGATCTGACGATTATGAGTTTTACCCATCCCGGCTATTCTTGGTAATATTTATAGCCTAATTTCCCCTCAGTAATCCATAATTACATACCTGTATGGACGCCGTTGACTAATTTAAGTTCGCCGACGGCGCCAAGAAATAGGGTGTTTTGCTGAATGAGATTAGGGTTGTTACCGTTACTGGAATATGACGAATGTCGTTTGATGTGAGGAAGCCCTTTATTCATCATTCATCTCAATAAATGCTTTATTGTCGCCAGCCTGCACTATAATTAATATTAAATGTGTGGTTATTAGTTCGCTGTTATTTTTCATCCATTTTAGATTCTAAAATTTAAGGGGGATTCCTTATGTTGCGCAATGCTAATGGGCATATTGGTAGCCTAACTGAAGATACTTACGCTGTGATTTTAGCTGGTGGTCGTGGTAGTCGACTGTTCGAGTTAACGAAATGGCGTGCTAAACCCGCAGTCTATTTTGGAGGTAAATTCCGCATTATTGACTTTCCATTATCGAACTGTCTCAACTCAGGTATTCACCGTGTGGGTATTGCAACTCAATACAAATCACATTCACTAATCCGCCATATTAACCGAGGCTGGGGGCGTTTTAAGGTTGATTTATCAGAATTTGTTGAAATATTACCGGCATCGCAACGTCATAGTGAAGATTGGTATGTGGGAACTGCCGATGCTATATATCAAAATTTGGATATTATTCGTTCTGAGCGGCCTAAATATGTACTGATATTATCAGGCGATCATGTGTATCGCATGGATTACGGTCTTCTGATAGCAGAGCATGTTGCAAACAATGCAGATATGACCGTCTGTTGTCTCGAAGTGCCAACGGAAGAAGCGGCTGGTAGCTTTGGTGTTATGACGGTAAATACTGACAATAGAGTTATCGCATTTGATGAAAAACCAGCTTTACCTAGTGAAATACCAGGTAAAGCCGGGCTATGTTTAGCTTCAATGGGTAATTATCTTTTTAATACTGAATTTTTATTTGAACAACTAAAAAAAGATTGTGCTAATGAAGGCTCTAGTCGTGATTTTGGGCATGATATTATCCCATCAGTTATTCATGATCATAATGTCTTTGCCTTCTCTTTCAAAGATCCCAATAGTGCAAATCAGCCTTATTGGCGAGATGTAGGTACATTGGATTCTTTTTGGGAAGCAAATATGGAGCTTGTTGAGCCTAAACCGCAATTCGATTTATATGATAAATCCTGGCCTATGTGGACATATCAAGAGCAGCTACCACCGGCTAAATTTATTTTTGATAATGCTCAACGCCGAGGCACTGCACTTGATTCAACGGTTTCCGGCGGTTGTATCATTTCGGGTTCAACAATTCGTAAATCATTATTGTACTCAAATGTTCATACACACTCTTACAGCCTCATTGAGCAGTCGGTATTAATGCCTGGAAGTGATGTCGGTGAGCATTGTAAATTACTCCGTGTTATTGTCGATAGTAAGTGCCATATCCCCGCGGGGTTAACCATTGGTTATGATAGAGAGCAAGATATAGCAAATGGCTTCCGTGTTTCAGAGAAAGGAATTACGCTTGTCACTAGAGATATGCTTAAGGCTTTAGCTAAAGACGGGCTGAAATGATCTAATATAATTATATGCATTTTTTTAAGGCATGTAATAGTCAGACAGCTAGATCTCGGCAGATCAACTATTACGGGTAAAAACTAAATTAAGAGTAGCTTAGGCGACTCTTTTTTTAAGGCGATTTAAAAATACTTGTTACTGCCTCAGTGGTCCATCATCATTCCTCTATCTCAACCACAAATCCCAGGTAGCCTGCTGTTTGTTGACTTCGCCAATTCCCATCAGTTTGCTCCACAGACTTCCCTGCTAATCACTTCAGATTGTCCCGCTAAAATCTCTCTAACGGCAGAATTATCGATATGAATTGAATATTAGTCCGTGATTTACTGACGGAATCTGCTCGCTTTTATCTGTAGGTATAGATCTGTGCTGATTTTAAATAAGAATAGTGTGTTAGCAAATATATTTGCTGGAACCTTGCTTGGATTTAATATGTGAAAGTGACAAGGATAGATACCGGAAATAGACAGGCATAAAAAAAGCCGTAAAAGAAATTAATCTATTACGGCTTCTAGTATGTGGTGGCCCCTCCCAGACTTGAACTGGGGACCTGACGATTATGAGTCGTATGCTCTAACCAACTGAGCTAAGGGGCCAAATTTTTTACTCTGCCGAGCTTATGCTCTAACCAGCTAATCCAAGTTAAGGCTAAGGGCCAAATTTGAGTTGCGATTATATAAGCTTCGCTTTTTCCTGTCTAGCGTATGGAGAGCGTTTGCTTATTAATTCTACGCTGTTTATGGTATCAATTGATAATATTGGTCATTTATCACGATTTTAGAATAAAAATCCTGTATTTACGGGATTTTAATTGTGAGCGATGATTACTGCTTATTTATCAAGGAAGCTACGCAACAGTTCGCTTTAACTTGGGTTACAAAGTTTATTTAATGCTTTTCTTTAATTTGACGGATACGCTGATGCGTCACATCAAACTGTTTACCAACATTTTCAAGTGTAATATTGGTTATTTATCACGAATTTAAGATAAAAAAAATCCTGCATTAGCAGGATTTTTTTGTTAGTTAATCAAGACGGCTTATTCGTCAAGGAAACTGCGTAACTGTTCGCTTCGACTTGGATGACGAAGTTTACGTAATGCTTTAGCTTCAATTTGACGGATACGTTCACGTGTTACATCAAACTGCTTGCCAACTTCTTCAAGTGTATGATCGGTATTCATGTCGATACCGAAACGCATACGTAATACTTTTGCTTCTCGTGCTGTTAAACCTTCTAATACATCGTTAGTTGCATTTTTAAGGCTTTCACTCGTTGCACAATCAACAGGTAGTGCAATCGTGGTATCTTCAATGAAATCACCTAGATGTGAATCTTCATCATCACCAATCGGCGTTTCCATTGAGATTGGCTCTTTAGCAATTTTAAGCACTTTGCGGATTTTATCTTCCGGCATCATCATGCGTTCAGCTAATTCTTCCGGTTGAGGCTCGCGACCCATTTCCTGTAGCATTTGACGTGAGATACGATTAAGTTTGTTAATCGTTTCAATCATATGCACTGGGATACGAATTGTGCGTGCCTGGTCTGCAATTGAGCGAGTGATTGCTTGACGGATCCACCATGTCGCATACGTTGAGAATTTGTAACCACGGCGGTATTCGAATTTATCAACCGCTTTCATCAGACCAATATTACCTTCTTGGATTAAATCTAAGAACTGTAAACCACGGTTAGTATATTTTTTAGCAATAGAGATAACTAGGCGCAAGTTCGCTTCTACCATCTCTTTTTTAGCGCGGCGAGCTTTCGCTTCACCAATACTCATGTTGCGTGAAATTTCTTTTAAATTCGCAATGGTAAGTGCACTTTGCTCTTCAACCGCAACCATTTTTCTGATGCAGCGTAATAAGTCGTCTTCGAACTCTTTGATACGCTCAGCGTAATCTGTGCCGCTTGCAAAGATTGCTTCTAACCATGCTTTATTGGTTTCATTCCCTTTAAACATGTGAATAAATGCTTTCTTAGGCATTTTATTTTGTTCAACACAGATTTTTAAAACTAAACGTTCCTGCACACGAACCGAGTTCATTGAATGGCGGATTGCCTTAACCATGCGATCAAACTGTTTTGGGATCAGTTTAAACTGCTGGAAAAACTCAGCTTGTTCATTAATTGCTTTACGCGTATCTGCATGAGCTCGACCATTTTTTGCAATTGAATCTTCGACAACTTGATTTAGTTTACGAAGTTCAGTAAATTTTTCAGCTGCTTCTTCCGGACAAGGGCCTTTTGGTCCTTCTTCCTCCTCGTCTTCATCTTCGTCAGACTTATCTTCGTCTTTTAATTGTGCATCTGTTAATTCTGAGCCAATATGCGTTGCGCTGACTGCTTGTGTCATATCATCATTTGGATCAACAAAACCACTGATTAAATCAGTTAATTTCATCTCCTCAGCTTCGTAGCTGTCCCAATTATCAAGCAAGCCAGTAATCGTTGCCGGATATTCAGAAACTGAATTCTGTACTTCTTTAATACCTTCTTCGATACGTTTGGCGATTACAATTTCGCCTTCACGGGTAAGAAGCTCAACCGTGCCCATTTCGCGCATATACATGCGCACAGGATCAGTTGTACGGCCAATTTCAGACTCAACAGTTGCTAATACTTGAGCGGCAGCTTCTACAGCATCTTCATCTGGAGTATCGCTGTCATCACCACCTAGCATCATTTCGTCTGCATCAGGAGCGGTTTCTACAACACGAATTCCCATATCGCCGATCATTTGTACAATATCTTCAATCTGTTCAGATTCAACAATATCTTGTGGCAGATGGTCGTTAACTTCTGCGTAGGTTAAAAAACCCTTTTCTTTACCTTTGATAATAAGCTCTTTGAGCTGTGACTGAGGTGTTTGAGCCATAGATACCGTCCAAAATAGAGAGATACAATTGAAAAAAATACAAGCGCTGGATTATACGCTTATATTGTAAATTTTTCCAGTTTCATTAATGTTGTTTTTGTTCGACAAGCAGTGATGCAAGTTGTTGCGTTTCTTCGCTTGTTAATATTAAGCCTGTGCGGGCTTTTTGTTTCAAATATTCAATTTTGTTGTTGATATGAAGATTAAGGAAGTTTTCTAAGATATCTAAAAAAACAGCCTCATATTTTCCTTCTTCAACATCATTTTGCCATACCGCTAATTTATTCAACTGGTTATACTCGGGTGTTTCTCGCCAATATTCAAGTAATTGACCTGTACTAATATTGGGGGTATTTCGGCAGATTTCAAGTAATGAATTTAATAAAGTTAGACCGGGTAGATCCATTTCTTGAAACTCTGGAAACTGAGGTAAACCGTAGGCCACATTCGGGTGCTGCAGAAGCACAGAAATAGCCAGGCGCATCGGAGTTACTTTCTGTTTTTTTTCAGTTTTATTATGATTTTGTGAATTAGGTAATAGTTTTTTCAGGCCGTCTTTTTCAATACCTAATAATTTAATTAACCTTTCCTCCATCATTTGTCGAAATACGGTTTCAGGAAGTTTGCTAATTAATGGGATAGCGAGCTGGGCCAATTTGGCTTTGCTGTCGCTAATACTCATATCAACTTGTGCTACCAGATGTTGAAAAAGAAAATCAGATAGTGGAACTGCTTGTTCCATTAATTGCTCAAAGGCCTGTTTACCCTCTTTTTGTACTAGGCTATCTGGATCCTCACCATCAGCAAGAAACATAAAGCGTAATGTTCGGCCATCTTGTATATAGGGCAGTGCATTTTCCAAGGCTCGCCAAGCTGCAGCTCTGCCTGCTTTATCTCCATCAAAACAGCAAACCACTTCACTGCTATGACGAAAAAGAATATGAATATGCTCGGCGGTGGTGCTGGTACCCAGAGATGCAACTGCATAATCAATATTGAATTGGGCAAGTGCAACTACATCCATATAGCCTTCAACAACTAAAATGCGTTTAATCTCTTTGTGGGCTTGTTTTACTTGATATAAGCCGTACAGCTCTTTGCCTTTGTGGAATATTGGCGTTTCAGGTGAATTTAAATATTTAGGCTCTTCATTACCTAATACGCGCCCGCCAAAACCGATCACGCGTCCACGTCGGTCATGAATAGGAAACATTAAACGATCTCGAAAACGATCGTAACTGCCCCTTTTTTCTTTGGGGATTAACATGCCTACATCAATCAGCTGTTTTTCTAAGTCATTAGAAATCGCAAAACGTTTGCGCACTTCATCCCAGCCATCGGGCGCATAACCAATTTTGAAGTGTTTAACGGTTTCTCCGGATAAACCGCGAGCTTTAAGATAATTGATAACCTGTTGACTGTTTTTATGCTGGCGTAACTGTTGCTGATAAAAAACGGTAATATCAGCCATTAACTGATAAAGATCTTTGCGATCCACATAACTACTTTGCTGCTGACTTCCTGAGTTAGTCTCTTCGCGGGGCACTTCTATCGATAACTGCTCAGCAAGTGTTTCAATGGCATCGACAAACTCAATACCATCATACTCCATAATAAAAGTGAGTACATTGCCACTCGCACCACAATTAAAGCAATGATAAAACTGTTTATCGCTACTGACTGAAAAAGATGAGTTGTTATTACCGTTATGGAAGGGGCAACAAGCGCGGTAATCTTTACCTTTCTTTTTTAATTTTACACGGCTATCAATGAAGTCAACAATATCGGTACGAGCGATAAGATCATCAATAAAATTTTGAGGAATACGTCCAGCCATCTATTAAACCATTGTGTAAATTATTAAATTCATCCGTTATTAATCGGATCATCTGAATTAAGTGTACTTTATACCCAAACTACTTGAAGATACAGGAATCAGCAAGACGATAAATGATGATATTCTAGGCAGAAGGCTGATGATCTAGTTATTCTAAATCAAAGCCTTCTAACAACGAAGAGCATCGTTTATCGCCTTGCCCTTCGGGAGATTCGCCCGAAAGCTAGCACTGCGTTGTAACACTTGAAAAGGGAATAACCATTCTCATCATGTTACGCCTTGTTCTAGCATTCAGGCGAAACTCTGAATCTGCATCTTTAAGTAGTTTGGGTATAGAATACAAAAAAGCCCCAAGCTTACAGGTAAGCATGGGGCTTTTATTATCTAACGAGTGTCAGAGTTAAGTTAAGCTAGCTCTTACAAGTGCGCTTACTTCACCCATGTCAGCTCGTCCTTGAATATCTTTCTTGAGAACTCCCATCACTTTCCCCATATCTTGCATACCGTTTGCACCTGAAGTTGCAATAGCTTGCTCGATTAAAGTTTTCACTTCATCAGAGGTAAGTGGTTGTGGAAGAAACTCCTGCAATATAGCAAGTTCTGCCTTTTCAATATCAGCAAGATCTGTTCGATTAGCTTTTTCAAATTGAGTAATTGAATCTTTACGCTGTTTTACTGATTTAATGACAACAGCCGTAACTTCATCATCATTTAGCTCAACTTTATTATCGATTTCAATTTGTTTGATTGCAGCTAATAACATACGGATAGTGCCCAAACGAACCTTATCCTTCGCTCGCATTGCGAGTATTTGTTGCTCTTTTAATCTTGCTTTTAAAGACATATAAAACCTTTATCTAATAATTAGTAAAGGCGAACGCGACGTGCGTTTTCACGAGAAAGTTTTTTCAAGTGACGTTTAACTGCAGCTGCTTTAGCGCGTTTACGTACAGTAGTAGGTTTCTCAAAGTATTCACGTTTACGTGTTTCAGCTAAGATACCTGCTTTTTCGCAAGAGCGTTTAAAACGACGAAGTGCTACGTCAAATGGTTCGTTTTCACGAAGTTTAATTACTGGCATGTGCCTATTACCTTTATGGTTACGGTCGTATATTGACCAGTTCATTTAAAATGGTGCGAGATTTTAATCCTATTTGGGGCAGAAAGTAAAGGATTAGTGTGTTAAATATAGTTAAAAATAACGAAAGATCTTTAAGATCTTCTCTTTGTGTAACTGTCAATGTACTTCTTGACTATAAGCAGGCGAAAAAAAACACTGTTAATAATATTTTTACGTTAAACTAGCGCGTTTTTTTCAATAAAATAATTTTATTATCAATCCGTTTTAGTTTTTGCAAACGGATATCTATTACGACTTTCATAAAGGGGCATTTGTCATATGCGAATTTTAGGTATTGAAACATCATGTGATGAAACAGGTATTGCGATTTATGATGAACAATTAGGTTTATTATCACATCAGTTATATAGCCAAGTGGAATTACATGCAGACTATGGTGGTGTTGTACCTGAGCTGGCATCGCGTGATCATGTACGCAAAACCATTCCGTTAATTAAAGAAGCTTTAGCCGCCGCTCACTGCACTAAAGATGATATTGATGGTATTGCTTTTACTGCCGGACCGGGTCTGGTAGGCGCATTATTAGTGGGTTCCTGCATTGGGCGCAGTTTAGCGTTTGCATGGAATAAACCAGCTATTGCTGTGCATCATATGGAAGGGCATCTACTGGCGCCGATGCTTGAAGAAAATCGCCCGGAATTTCCATTTTTAGCTTTATTAGTCTCTGGTGGCCATACTTTACTAGTCGAAGTTGATGATATTGGTGAGTATAAAGTATTAGGTGAGAGCATTGATGATGCAGCGGGAGAAGCATTCGATAAAACCGCTAAATTACTTGGACTCGATTACCCTGGCGGCCCTCGTTTGGCAAAACTTGCAGAAAATGGGGTTGCTGGTCGTTTTGTTTTTCCAAGACCAATGACCACAAAACCGGGGCTTGATTTTAGTTTTAGCGGCTTAAAAACCTTTGCTGCCAATACTATTCGCAGTGAGGGAAACGACGCACAAACACAAGCGGATATCGCGCTCGCATTCCAAGATGCAGTGATCGATACCGTGGCGATTAAATGTAAGCGAGCATTAAAACAGACCGGGTTAAAACGTTTAGTTGTGGCGGGTGGGGTGAGTGCTAATCAGTCACTACGCGCGCAATTAGCGATATTAATGCAGTCATTAGGGGGGCAGGTATTTTACCCGCGTAATGAGTTTTGTACCGATAATGGCGCAATGATAGCGTATGCCGGAATGCAGCGTTTAAAAGCGGGGCACTTTCAAGATTTAGCTATTGAAGCGAAACCGCGCTGGCCTCTTGAACAATTACTTAGTGTAAAAGATTCCCTTTGATATTTTCCTGATGTAAGTTGTGCTTATTTCAGTATATTTCAGTATAATATCATCCACATTTTACATTTGCTTGCGATTATTCGCATTCGCTTATATTTGCCTTCATTTACACAAGAGCTAGAAAAATGACTCAGACAGACAAAAAAGACAACTTAATCCCGCAAGAGATGAATATGCCCACTTATCAACCTGCTTACCAAGATGATGAAATTGATTTGCGTGAACTGCTTAAGGTTATTTGGGATTATAAATGGCTAACCGTCTTGCTTTGTACATTCGCCATTATCGGCTCTGTTTTTTATGCGCTAAATGCACAAGAGTGGTGGGTAGCGGAAGGTAAGGTTCTAAAACCTCAATTGAATGATGTTGCGACTCTATACACTCAAACTAAGGTAACTTCAGCAATCCTGTCTAACAGTGGTGTGAGTGTGCCAGGTGAGTTTGGTAATCTGTTTGAGCCTGGAAACTTATTTAATAATTTTATGAATGAATTTAATTCATCAATGAATAAAAAACTGTTTTTAGAAAAACATCCTGTTTTTGTCGGTTATTTGAACAGCAAGCAAATCTCAGAGTCTGAAACAATGAGGAACGTTTTAGATATGTGGATGAAAGAAATTAAGTTAGAAAAAAATAAAGAGTCTGCCGATGTCCTGTTATCGTTTCGTGCTCCGACGAAAACATCTTCAGCCGATCTGCTTAAAGAATATATTCAGTTTGTCAGTCATAAAGTAAAAGATAACCAGGTTGATAAGTTCTTGCTATTTATCGATACCGAAAAGAAAAAACTGCAGGCCTCTTTAGATATTGTGGAAGAGCGTACGCGACAAAGTTTAACTAGATCATTAAAGAAAGCAGAATATGCGTATCAAATTGCTGATAAAGCAGGCTTAGACAGCTATAAGACTAACCTCAATCAAAAAAGTGAACTGTTTGAAATT
>NZ_CEZLMY010000040.1:0-26545 GCF_983033635.1 Psychromonas sp.
AAGCTCTGCGAACCCTGGTTCTTCAGTCGCGCCTATGATATTGCGCGGTTAAAACTGCACTTCCCAATATAAAAACAGATCAATTAGTTTTGCGGAATGGTATTAGATTACAAAATTAATGCGATTGGTATTATTGAAAAAGGCTATGCTGATATGAAGGGCTGGTAAAGGTTCAGCAAGCAGGTAATGCGTGCTATTCAGTATTTAAAGAAGAGTTTAAAGGGCCCTATACAAAAAAATGAAAATTATCCTGATAAATGTACTGATTGAGAGCTGCCTCTGATTGTAGATAGCGCAATTGCTGATAATTGGGAGAAAATATATTAATTTAAATATTAATAATGTGAACTTTTTTTAATTACTGTGGACTAATGCTGTGAACTAGTTAAATTTCATAGTTTTTCCTTAGTTTTGTTTTATTTTTAGCCTCTTTGCATAGCCATATGTAAAGAGGTTTTTTTTTGCTTATTGCGTGCTTTTAGATAATGAAAATTAAGAAAAGCAGTTTGATGGTCAGCGCATAGGCATAAAAAAACCTCCGCTGGTAAGATAGGGAGGTTTGAAAAATGGCAAAAGCGTGTTTTATTGGTTAAAGCAGATCTCAATAAATGCGTTGCCATGCTCTGAGTTAAAAGGCATCAATACTTTTGAGCCATCAACTTGGTGTTTAATCGCATGATTTGGACCGGAAACAACAACTGGCGTTGCCATGCTAAACTCGTAGCCTTTTTCGCCGAGTTGGCGTTTTGCGCCACCCGCCACCATATTGGTGATTTCACCAAGCATATCAGTAATATCATCTGAGATATCGTCAACACTTTCACCAACCATTAAGCGGAAAACATTCAGAGCTAATTTTTTTTCAAAACTAATTGAAAAAGACCCTTTAGCTGTAGGCCCGACCATACCGATTAAACCTGATACATCGCCGCGTGCAATCGCATCTTTCTTAAGGCTAGGTTTTCCCGGTTTTATCTCTATTTGCGCCATTGTTTGTAGCACGTTGATAAAAGAAGATAAAAAAGGATTCACAAATTCTGCATTCATAGTTTATACACTTGTATTTATTAGTCGGGAAAGCTTATTAAAGTATACCCAAGTGGTATGAGTATAAGTGATTAATTATAGAGACAGTTATAACAAATACCATGGGCTTCTAATACTTTATTCGTAATTTGGAAGCCTGATTGTTTAGCTTGCTCCGAAAATGCGTCATCTATCACAGGATCTGTTAATCCTATAATTTTATGGCAGCTATCGCAAATCAGTAATTGCATCGGGTGTTCACAGCCAAAATGGCTACACATCAAGTAGGCATTTAGCGATTCAATACGATGAATAAAATGATTTTCTAATAAAAAGTCTAACGCACGATATATTGTGGGAGGTTTGGCATTTGCATCATGTTTTTTTAATAACTCAAGTAAATCATAAGCGCTTACTGCCCCTTTTTGCTCTGCCATCAATAGGAATACGCGTTGTCGTATCGGTGTGAAGCGAATTTTTTTTTGCTTACAAATCTCGATAGCACGTTCTAATAAAGGGTTCTGCATAACAGTGACTCACGGTTAAGATATTAAAATGGGTATTACAATTAGTTTGCTGATAAAGGCTATGCTACCACAGCGAGCGGATTACACAGAAGAAATGAATAATTGTTAGCTAGCGCTTATGGCATATTGTGTTACATATATAGCTGCTGGATTAGCCTTTTTGATCCAAAGATAATATTTGTTCCGCGATATTGTTAACGCTAAGTTATTCTAACTCTTGATCTTTTTTAGCCCAAAACCTCGCAAGCTCTTTCTTTTGAATGTATGGGGCTCTGTGTGTATGATTACCTGCTTTATTTTAACAATTGCAGCCGTTTTAAAATGGTAATTATTTACTGTTTAGTGCTGTAGAAAATAAAGCCATAATCCTGCTCGAGAAGTGCTGCAGGACGATATTAAGTGCAATTCAACACAAAATTAGCATATAGAAAAGTGAGCAATACCAATGACAAACCCAGATAACACCAATGTTTACCCATCACAACGCTTTTCCATTGCGCCGATGCTCGATTGGACTGACAGACATTGCCGATACTTCCATCGTGTAATGAGTAAAAACACACTACTGTATAGCGAAATGGTTACAACAGGTGCTATTTTATACGGTAAAGGTGATTATCTGCAAAAAGATGATGCTGAACACCCGGTCTGTTTACAGCTAGGCGGTTCTGCGCCTGTTGATTTGGCTCAAGCGGCATTAGCAGGAAAAGAGCGCGGTTTTGATGAAATCAATTTAAATGTAGGTTGTCCATCAGATCGCGTGCAAAACGGACGTTTCGGTGCTTGTCTGATGTCCGAAGCTGAGCTGGTTGGTGACGCTGTAAAAGCGATGTCTGATGCAACAGGGTTACCAGTCTCAGTAAAAACGCGTATCGGTATTGATGATTTAGATTCGTATGATTTTTTATGTGATTTTGTCAGTAAAGTTGCAGAAAAAGGCTGTGATACCTTTGTGGTGCATGCGCGTAAAGCCTGGCTGAGTGGTTTAAGCCCAAAACAAAATCGTGATGTGCCACCACTTGATTATGAGCGTGTTTATCAACTGAAAAAAGATTTTCCGCAGCTGACCATTGCGATCAATGGTGGTATTAAAACCTTAGATGAATGTGAAATACATCTGCAGCATTTAGATGGTGTGATGCTTGGGCGAGAAGTTTATGCTAATCCTTATCTGTTAAGCTCTGTTGATCAACGCCTGTTTGCTGATCAGTCAAAGATATTAACCCGTTTTGAGGTGTTGGAAAAAATGTATCCTTATATTGAGCAGCAGCTAAGTAATGGATCATATTTAAATCATATTGCGCGTCATATGTTAGGATTATTTCAAGGTTTGCCTGGTGCGCGAGCGTGGCGCCGCCATTTAAGCCAAAATGGACATCTTCCCGGCGCAGGCATTGAGGTAATGGAAAAAGCCGCCTCATTTGTTATTGAAAGTTAATTTTATTGTAAGCTAACAACATTGGAGACAAATATGAAAAAAATCGCTTTAACCGTTAGTTTGTTTATTTCATTAATCGCGCTTGCTGCTTGTAGCAGTTCATCACCAGAGTCGCAGATAGAACAAGCCAAAGTGCAAAGAAAAGTTGAGCGAATGACGGTTGTCAGTAGTGGAAAACCTGCAGATGTCTTGCCCGCTTTTACAACTTTCACTTGGAATGAGCAGTATAATCGCGTGTTATCTGCTGTTAATAATGACAATGAAAATGCCATTAAAGGTTATATTCGAGATGAATTAATTACTTACCTAGAAACAAAAGGCTATCGGTACCAGCCTGATCCGATGCAGGCCGATGTTGTTATTGGCTTTTTATTTGCTTTAGAAGATGATATTGCGGATAAAACAATTCAAGACAAATTTGGTTTAGTACCCGGTCTGAACAAAAGTATCGTGACAGATCCGCGTTACGAAAAAGGTACATTTTTGCTTGCGGTATTAGATGCTGAATTAAAAGAGGTTTACTGGCGTTCTGCAATGCAGGGGTTTATTGATTTAGAAAAAGATAAAAACGATCCAAGTACACACCGTATGCAGGCTATTTTACAGCTGATGATGGGCAGTTTCCCGAAAGCAGGGCGTTAATAGCATAAATAACAAAACCACTCTTGCAGTGGTTTTGTTATGCTAAGAGCGATCAAAATAAGCTTATAAGTTTTTGCTAAATACACCCTTGTTAAGCTGATAACCACAAGTTTGCATAAATAAAGTTAGACCGTTTTTTTCTTCCTCTTTTATATCATCTAAGTTCATTTTAGCTTCTACCACACCTTCACTTTTGAGTTGTTGTTCTACTTCACGAAGCAGGTTTTTAGCGACACCTCGACGGCGTGTTATATCGCGCACCGATAACAAGCTTAGTAGTGCTTGATTCCCAGTTGTTTGTACTTGTAATGCGCCGAGATGGCGATCATTAAACAGGGTTACATAGAGTTGAGCTTGTTCATTTTCAATAAGAGCCAGTAATGACTCTGCAGTAAGTTGATTTGCAGTAAAAAGATTTTGGTAAATCTTACCGAGATCAATTAACAGTTGTGATGAACTTTCAGGTGAAAAAACAGATAAACGCATAATTTGGATTCTTTTATTGTGTTTGTGAAGAGGCTTTAGAGTCTGTCAGGTTATTCGCTTGCTGTAATTCAGACTTCTTTTGTGACATAACTAAGCGCTGAGCTTCTGGGATCAGCAGATTAAGTGCGATAAGTTTAAAACCGCTAACTGGCTTTGTAAATTTTTGTTGAAGAAAACGGATGGTTTCCGGATAAGGATGGGCAATAATAACCACGGCTTTATTGTGCTGACTTAATTCAATCGCCCGCTGTAACTGTGCCTCCATTGCATCTTCTGTTTTAATATTATCCAAAAAAACATGGCGTCTTAATGCTGGAATACCTGATATTTTTGCGGTGCTTTCAGCAATCGTTTGCGGAGTTGTGCGACTGTCTAGAAAATATAACCCTTGCGTCTGCAGTACTTCCATTGTCCAGCGCATCGGTTTGATCTGCTCGGTTAAGGTGCTTCCCATATGATTGTTGATGCCCTGTGCATAGGGTAAAGAATGCAGTGACTGTTTGAGCTTTGCTTTAAATTCTTTCTCCTGCATATCCAGCATTAATGCACCTTTACCTAGCTTATGGTTGTCCTTTTTTGCTTGCATCGGTATGTGCAGTAATATTTCCCTACCTTGCTGGTGGGCTTTTTCAGCTAAACGGCTGGCCTGAGGGGTAAAAGGAAGAACGGAAAAGGTAATTTCTTTGGGTAGGGAAAGTGCTTGAAAGTCATTTAAACTGTAACCCATATCATCAAGCACAATCGAGAGCACGCCTATTTTTTCTGCAAAGCTAGTTTGGCTTTGCAGTAAGGCTATCAATAATATTATTAAGCTTGTCAGCCGCATCTTTATTTTCTGCTACCTGTGTTTTGACTATCTTAACTTTAGAGTAATTACTCAGGTCGTTGCCATTTAAGCTTATTTCCGCGTTGAAAAATGCTCATTTAAACGACTAAACTGCGCTTTTTAGCCTTGAACTCAGCATAAATGGCTTAGCCCTGAGCATTTACAGCTTTGCTTTATAAAAACACTTCAAATCATTGGAGTGCTGAGTAGTTACACTTTAGATTATTATCTGCGCTTTTTAAGCCACTTTATCGGATCTTGTGCTTTGCCTTTATGGCTGAGTTCAAAATAGAGGCTGTTTTTATCCTGTCCGCCACTGTGACCTGCCAGTGCGATTGCATCACCTTGGAAAACGATATCACCCGTTTTTTGTAATAATGTTTGATTGTATCCGTAAAGCGTAATGTAATTATCACTGTGATCGAGCGCGATTACCATACCGTAACCTTTAAAGTATCCGGCAAATAAAACGCGGCCTGTTGCAACTGCACGTACTTTTTCACCTTCATTGGCGGCAATGGCAATCCCTTTCCATTTTACCTGGCTGCTGCGTTGGCTGCCAAAAGTGGATAAAACTTTACCGCGAATTGGCCATTTTAATTGCCCTTGTTGTTTGGCAATACTGGAGTGGCTTTGATCATCTTTTTTGAGTGTTATTTTTTTGTTCGCTTTAGCTTTCGCGGCTGCTAATTCACGTTCTTGGCGTGCTTCTCTCTCTTTTGTCAGTTTTACTTTTAAGCTTGCTTCTGCATCATTAAGCTGAGCAAGGCGTGCATTTTGATAATTTAAATCCTGTTTTAATTCTTGTAGTGCTTTTGTTCGCTGTGCGCGTTGTTCTATTAATTCTTCTTTTATCGCTTTTTGTTGTTTATGCATTGTCTCTAAAGCAAGTAGCGAATCGGCTTGCTCTTCTCTATTTTTATCAAGCTGAACCTGCGTATTTTGCAGTGTCTCAATACTTTCTAAGCGTGCTTTATTAAGGTAAAAGTAGTAACTTTTTGCGCGAATTATTTGGCTGAGATCTTCTTGATTGAGTAATAATTTGATTAGATCATTTTGTCCGGCCATATAGGCGCTGATTA
This sequence comes from Psychromonas sp., assembly GCF_983033635.1. Lineage (NCBI taxonomy): Bacteria > Pseudomonadati > Pseudomonadota > Gammaproteobacteria > Alteromonadales > Psychromonadaceae > Psychromonas > Psychromonas sp. The sequence continues at coordinate 6,028 of NZ_CEZLMY010000040.1, forward strand.
GCTGCTGCTCAAGCAGTTTTTGCTGTTTTATTTTATCTTCTTGGAGAGTGACCGTTTGTTCTTTCAAATTTGCTAAGCGGGTTCTTTCAACTGCGATCGCTTCTTCTGTTTGTTGCACCTGCAGTACAGCAGCTGCCGTTTGCTGTTCTGAGGCGGCAACGAGTTCTTCTAATGCTTGCTGCTCTTTAGTTTGTTGAACCTGGCTGCTTTTACTTTTTTTTATCTGCTTTTGAATAGTTGATAGATCATTGGCTGCAAAACTGCTTTGCAGTGGCAGGCTAAAAATAGATAGCAAGAATAAGCCGTTAAGGAAAACTGCTTTAATGTTGATATTTTTGCAAAGATTTATGCTGTTCATCAATTTTCTACACTTATTTTGTAACAATTCAGTATTTAGAAATTCTACCCACTTTATAAAGATAAGTTGAGTGAAATAACTAAATACTGAGCTATTAATACTATTTAAATGAAATAAGTGGCGTACCTGACATTTCTGCAGGGATTTCCATATCCATTAATTTCAGCATCGTTGGTGCCAGATCACACAAACGGCCATCTTTTGCAATATCAGCATCACGACCAACGTAGATCAACGGTACTGGCAAGTTAGTATGTGCAGTATGGATGCCTCCAGTTGCCGGATCGATCATCTGTTCTGCATTACCGTGGTCGGCAGTGATTAAACACTCACCATCTACTTCTTTCAGTGCAGCTACAACTTCACCGACACAACTGTCAACGGCTTCACAAGCTTTCACAGCTGCATTGTAAACACCAGTATGACCAACCATATCGCCATTCGGGTAGTTACAGATAATAACGTCGTATTCACAGCTCTTGATAGCAGCTACTAATTTCTCAGTCAGTTCTACTGAGCTCATTTCAGGCTGCATATCATATGTTGCAACAGCAGGTGAGTTGATAAGGGTACGTTTTTCACCGGCGAATTCATCTTCAACACCGCCGTTAAAGAAGAAAGTAACGTGTGCGTATTTCTCAGTTTCTGAAATACGTAGTTGTGTTTTACCATGATTGGCTAGCCATTCACCTAGTGTATTAGTTAATTCTTCACTTTGGAAAGCCGCAGGTGCTGTAATGTCAGCTGCAAATTCAGTTAATGTAGCAAAGTTAATATCTGGTGTTGCTGCTCGTTCAAAACCGGAGAAGTTTGCATCAGTGAAAGTGTAAGTTAATTCTCGCGCACGGTCAGCACGGAAGTTTAAGAATAAAACTGCATCACCATCTTGAATAGCTGCTTTTTCGCCAATTACAGTTGCTTTTACAAACTCATCATTTTCGTTACGAGCGTAAGCATTCTCTAAACCAACAAGCGGACAGTCTGCTGTGTATTCTGATTTCGCTTGTGTTAATAAGTCATATGCTTCTTCAACACGTTCCCAGCGGTTATCTCGATCCATTGAGTAGTAACGGCCTACTAATGTTGCAGTACGGCCAACGCCAACTTCTGCATACTTTTCTTCAAATTTAGCCAGAGTGCCTGCCGCGCTGCGTGGTGGTGTATCACGACCGTCCAAGAATGCGTGTACTAAAATCTCTTTTGCACCACGTTTAGCTGCTAATTCAATCGCAGCTAAGATATGACTGTCATGGCTGTGTACGCCGCCTGGTGAAGCAAGACCCATAATATGAACTGCTTTACCTGCTGCAACTGCTTTATCAACCGCTGTAACAAAAGCTGCATTTTCAAAAAAATCACCGTCAAGGATAGATTTCGTTACTTTAGTTAGGTTTTGGTAAACCGTACGACCAGCACCAATATTTGTATGGCCTACTTCAGAGTTACCCATTTGACCGTCAGGTAAACCAACATCCATACCAGATGCTGAAATAAGATCGTTTGCGTAATCTTTACATAGTTGATCAAGCACTGGTGTATTAGCATTTGCTACAGCGTTGTCTGGCATATTTGGGCGGTATCCCCAGCCATCCATAATTAATAAAACGAGTGGTTTTTTAGCATTAGTCATATGAAACCTCTTTGACATTAATATTTAAGATATGGAGATAGATTTTACAACATTCATTGTCGTTGTCACTGAAAAAGCCTGTATACAACTCAATAGTGAGTAAAATTGCCTAAATTTCCCCATTTTATAGCTAAGGATAAAAGTCTTTGCCTTTTCTTCTCTGTTTCACAAGGTATACTCATTGCAAAATTTTCCTAACGCTACAGAGATGAACCTAAATTATGCAAGAATATATAGATTTTTTTTCCAATAATCCGATGTTATCAATTGCATGGCTAGTGATTGCCGTTATGCTGGTGCATAGTCTTGTAAAAGATAAATTAACGGGTGTAAAAAGTGTCACTACGCAACAAGCGACATTAATGATTAATAAACAAAATGCCATTATTGTTGATGTTCGATCGTCTGATGAATACAAAAAAGGGCATATTATAGACGCAAAAAATATAACTCTGTCACAAATTGAGCAAGGAAACTTCACAGAGATTGAAAATCATAAAGAGACCCCCATTATACTAGTCTGTGAATCAGGTGCTCGTGCTTCAAGTGCTGCAGCTAAATTGCTTAAAGCTGGTTTTACTCAAGTAAATAACCTGCTTTCAGGCATGAGTGGTTGGACATCTGAAAATTTACCAACCACAAAGAAATAAATATGAGCGCAGTGATTATATATACAACAACTTGGTGTCCTTATTGTATTAGAGCTAAAAAGTTGTTGGATAATAAAAAAGTTAACTACACCGAGATTAATGTCTCTAAACCAGCTGTTCGCGCTAAGATGGTTGCACTAACTGGGGGAACAACTGTTCCGCAGATTTTGATTGATAATCAAGCTCTGGGTGGTTGTGACGAACTTTATGCCTTAGAACGAAGTGGCAAACTTGATAAATTACTAGAAAAGTAACTATTAAGCAGAAATAATAAACTGCAGTAGTTATTCAATAATATAAATAACCTTATAAGGGATTAACAATGTCAGAAGAACAGACTCAACAACAAATTGAATTTAATATCCAACGTGTATATGTAAAAGATATCTCTTTTGAGTGCCCAAACTCTCCAACTATCTTTAAAAAAGAGTGGGCGCCTGAAGTATCAATGGATATCGATACAAAAAGCACAAAATTAGAAGAGGGTGTATTTGAAGTTGTTTTATCTTTAACAACAACTGCAAAAGTTGGTGAAGACGTTGCATTTTTATGTGAAGTTCAACAAGCGGGTATTTTCTCTGTTGGTCAGTTAGAAGGCGCGCAAATGGCACATTGCTTAAACGCATTTTGTCCGAACATCTTATTTCCGTACGCACGTGAAGCTGTGGCAAATCTTGTTACTCGTGGTACTTTCCCACAGTTAAACCTTGCGCCAGTTAACTTTGATGCACTTTTCCAACAAGCAATTCTAAGTAAACAAGCTGAAGCAAGCAAAGAAGCTGAAGCAGCTAAATTAGACTCATAGTCTAAATTAAATAGGTATTTAAATGGCAGATAAAACAGCCATTACAGTATTGGGGGCGGGGTCATATGGCTCCGCCCTTGCTGTATCTTTGGCACGAAATGGTCACCCAACACTGATTTGGGGGCATGAAGAAGATCATATTGAGCGCCTGCAAAAGGATCGCGAAAATAAAGAGTTTTTACCCAATATTGACTTTCCTGAACTATTAACTGCGGAAGTTGATCTAGCGACTTGCTTAGCTTCAACACGCAATATTTTACTGGTTGTACCAAGCCATGTGTTTGCAATTGTATTACAGCAAATAAAGCCATTTCTCAGACCTGAACATCGGATTGCCTGGGCGACAAAAGGGTTAGAAGCGCAGACTGGACGTTTATTGCAAGAAGTTGCCACTGATATACTGGGGGAAAACTACCCGTTAGCGGTTATTTCCGGGCCAACCTTTGCGATGGAAGTGGCAAAAGGTTTACCGACTGCGGTTGCAGTTGCGGGTACCCAAGAGCAGTTTACTCAGGATCTGGCGGATCTATTCCATAATAAGCGCAATTTCAGAGCATATATTTCAGATGATTTTACGGCGGTACAATTAGGTGGCGCGGTTAAAAATGTCATTGCTATTGGTGCCGGCCTAGCTGACGGGTTAGGTTTTGGAGCCAATGCTCGTACTGCTCTTATCACACGCGGCTTAGTTGAATTAACACGCTTAGGTGTCGCGCTTGGTGCAAAAGAATCTTCATTTATGGGGATGGCAGGTTTAGGTGATTTAGTTTTAACCTGTACTGATAACCAATCGCGTAATCGTCGTTTTGGACTTGCTTTAGGTCGAGGTAAGGGCATTGAAGAAGCGCAAATTGAAATTGGTCAAGTGGTCGAAGGTTACCGTAATACTGAAGAAGTTTATAACTTAGCCGGTCGCGTAGGCATTGAGATGCCGATATGTGAACAAATCTATTACGTACTTTATCAAGGTAAAGGCGTGAAAGAGGCCGCGATGGATTTATTGTCTCGTAGCAAAAAAGGTGAATAACTTCTGACCTTTTGCAAAATCATCAGATACCCTTTTTACAAGGGTATTTTTTTGTCTCAAATAAAAAAGGCTTCGAGTAAGAAGCCTTTTGCAATTTCCTAACGCCTTTATATTACGACTCTTGTAAAATATTCAGCATACGGCGAAGTGGCTCTGCGGCTCCCCACAATAATTGGTCACCGACTGTAAACGCACTTACATATTCAGGGCCCATTGCAAGTTTACGGATACGGCCGACAGGTACGCTTAATGTGCCTGTTACTTTTGCTGGAGACAGCTCTTGTACGGTAATATCACGTTCATTTGGGATCACTTTAACCCACTCATTGTGAGACGCTAAAATATTTTCGATTTCAGCAACAGAAACATCTTTTTTCAGTTTCATGGTGATTGCTTGACTATGGCAGCGCATTGCGCCAATTCGCACACATAAACCGTCGATTGGTGTCTGATTATCACTCGTGCCTAATATTTTGTTCGCTTCAACTTGTGCTTTCCACTCTTCTTTACTTTGACCTGAAGGCATCGGCACATCAATCCAAGGGATCAAACTGCCCGCTAAAGGTGCACCAAACTGCTCTGTCGGCAGGGCATCACTGCGGATATGTTCAGCAACTTGCTGATCAATTTCTAAAATTGCAGAAGCAGGATCTGCCAGTTTATCAGCAACAACGTCTTTAATTGAGCCCATTTGGCTAATTAATTCACGCATGTTACGTGCACCAGCACCAGAAGCCGCTTGATAAGTATGCGGTGTTACCCACTCAATAAGGTCCTGCTCAAACAGACCACCAAGTGCGATTAATAATAATGAAACGGTACAGTTACCACCTACGTAAGTTTTAACTCCATCCGTTAAACCTTGTTTGATAACATCTTTGTTTACAGGGTCTAATACAATAATGCTGTCGTCTTTCATACGTAGTGAAGATGCAGCATCAATCCAGTAACCATTCCAACCAGCCGCGCGCAGTTTAGGGTAAACTTCGTTGGTGTAATCGCCACCTTGACAGGTTAAAACGATATCCATTTTTGCCAACTCTTCGATAGCGAAGGCATCTTTTAATGTATCTGTTGGTTTACCTATTTCAGGTGAAGCCAGGCCTACTTGTGAGGTGGTGAAAAACACAGGCTCAATCGTTGCAAAATCATTTTCATCACGCATTCTTTGCATAAGCACAGAGCCAACCATACCGCGCCATCCAACTAAACCAACTTTTTTCATGGTCCAACATTCCTTAAAGTTTAAAAAGAGAAAAGAGTATTCGGTTAATCATTAACCTAGTGTTGAATTTACCATTATCAGGTTTGTTCTGGCTAGTTTTTTGACTGATCTAGATGAATAAATATGCAGAAAAACAGGAACACTATTTAAGCGATCCTAGAATTTTGTTTTTTTTATTAAAAATAGTTATACCAATTCCACTAATTAAATGAATAGATAATTAGTGGATTTGGTATTAGATGCTGTAATCGTAAATTGTTGGAATTGGCAAGCGTTTGTGTTGTGTGCGTAAATAGATAGCGATCAGTTTATCTTCAATCTCTTGAGGTACTTGCTTGCCCTCTAAAAAATCATCAATTTGATTGTAGGTCATGCCAAGTGCGACTTCATCTTCGAGTTGCGGTTTATCTTCTTCTAGGTCTGCAGTCGGTGCTTTTTCTACCAATAGTGCTGGTGCACCGAGATGTTTGGCTAAGGCGCGTACTTGGCGTTTATTTAAACCGAATAAAGGGGCTAAATCACATGCGCCATCGCCATGTTTCGTGTAAAAACCGGTAATGTTTTCTGCACTATGGTCAGTGCCGACCACTAAACCGCCCGTTAAACCTGCAATTTCATATTGTGCAATCATACGCATACGCGCTTTAACATTGCCTTTAACAAAATCCAAATTGCTGTTTTCAGAAATATCAACTTGGCTGTTTTGCAGCGCAGCGATAGTACTTTCATGGATGCCATCTGCACCTGTTTGTACATTAACCGAGACACAATGTGACGGTTGGATAAAGCGCAATGCTAATTGTGCTTCATCTTCATCTTTTTGCACGGCATAAGGCAAACGTACGGCAATAAACTGATATTTATCACTGTTCTCTGCTTTATTAAGTTGCTCAATCGCCAATTGGCATAAACGGCCTGCTGTACTTGAATCAACACCACCACTGATACCTAACACTAGGGTATAGCAAAAAGCTTGTTGCAGTTTAGTTTTGATGAAGTCGATGCGACGCTGAATTTCGTTATCAATATCGATGCTCGGTAAAACACGCATCTCTTGTAATATTTTTTGTTTCATTAAAACGGCCTATTATTTGCTGGTTAATCATCTGCATTAAGATTATGCAAAAAAGTGCTCATTTTTTATAGTGAAAACAGATATTAATCTCAGTATTTTATGTTTTTGCTAATTATTTCATATTAATTAATGTAAAAAACAGTGCATTGCTATTTTCTTATTCGTTCTGATTAGAAAGTCCGTTAAAATAAGTGCTTCATTATACTATTTATTAAGGTTTCAATTATGTCTTTAAGTGTTGTTATTCTTGCTGCTGGTAAAGGCACGCGTATGTGTTCTGCTCTTCCAAAAGTACTTCATAAAATTGCAGATAAACCAATGGTGCAACATGTTATTGATACCGTTAAAGGCATTGGCGCAGAGAATATACACCTGATTTATGGTCACGGTGGTGAGCAGATGCAGGAGAAAATCTCTGAAGAGCATTTAAATTGGATTAAGCAGACTCAGCAATTAGGAACTGGTCATGCGATGCAAATTGCGCAACCTCATTTTAAAGAAGATGAAAAAATATTAATGGTTTACGGTGATGTACCACTGCTTTCGGCAGAAACGTTACAACGCTTAATTGCAGCCCAACCTGAAGATGGTATCGGGTTATTAACGGTCGAGTTAGAAAACCCTACAGGATATGGGCGTATTGAACGTGTAAATGGTGATGTGGTGGGCATAGTTGAACAGAAAGACGCTACTCAAGCACAATTAGATATTAAAGAGATAAATACGGGGATTTTGGTTGCAAATTCTCAAGATCTATCTCGTTGGTTACCCGCATTAAGTGATGATAATGCCGCTAATGAATATTACATCACCGATATTATTAAAATGGCACACCAGGAAGGGCGTGTTATCCGTGCAGTTCATCCTGAAAGTGCAGTGGAAGTGGAAGGTGTCAATACACGCTTACAACTTGCTCAATTAGAGCGTTCATACCAGCTACAAAAAGCCAATGAATTGTTATTATCTGGTGTAATGTTACGTGATCCAGCCCGTTTTGATCTGCGTGGTGAGCTGACCTGCGGTCAAGATGTTGAAATTGATATCAATGTGATTATTAAAGGCAAGGTTAATTTGGGTGATGGTGTCGTAATTGGGGCAAACTGTATTTTAATCGATTGTGATATTGAAGCTAATGCTGAAATTGCACCTAATTCCATTATTGAAGCTAGTCAAGTTGGTGAAAATGCGACGATCGGTCCATTTGCGCGTATTCGCCCTGAAACTGTTATCGAAAAAGAGGTGCATATTGGTAACTTTGTTGAGATAAAAAAATCAACACTTGGTAACGGCACTAAATGTGGGCATTTAAGTTATATTGGCGATAGTACATTAGGCCGTAACGTTAATATTGGCGCCGGCACTATTACTTGTAATTATGATGGTGCGAATAAATTCCATACCAATATTGGTGATGATGTTTTTATTGGTTCAGACTGCCAGTTAATTGCGCCTGTTACTGTCGGTAACGGTGCAACTACAGCTGCCGGTTCGACAATTGTTAGTGATGTACCAGCTAATGCACTAGCTGTTTCGCGTACTAAGCAGCGTAATATCAACGGCTGGCAGCGACCAACGAAAAAGAAATAATAATAACCCGGGGTGAACTTCTGTTTTGCCCCATTTTCTCTTTTTTCCCTCTTACCCCAATCCGTTTAATTAAACCAATCGCATTAACTGGCTTATCTTCAGGGCATAAAAAAGGGTGCTAAACAGCACCCTAGATTTAAAAATTAATATAAAGAACGACTAATTAGTTCTTTTTAATTTTCAACTGACGTTTACAAACATAAACATTTTCAAGGTGTTTCAGTGTTTCAGCCGGCATACCTTTTGGTAATTCAATTGTTGAGTGATCATCACTTACTTTGATGTCACCAATGAAACGACTGTTGATATCTGCTTCATTAGCAACTGCACCGACAATGTTTTTAACTTGCACACCGTGCGAACGGCCAACATCTAAGCGGTAAGTTTCTAATTCAACATCTGTTGGGCGTCCACGACCGCGTGGTTTATCACCACCGCGATCATTGCGATCATTGCGATCATTGCTAGCATTACGATCACGTCCACGATCACCACGATCATTACGATCACCGCGATCGCTACGATCACGACGTCCACGATCATTACGATCACCACGGTCAAAGCTGCGATCATTTGAACGAGGCTCAACAAACTTCTCTTCAACAGGCTGTAATGGTTTATCTTTTTGCGCCATATATAGAAGCGCAGCAACTAAATCTAATTCTTCAAGCTCACTGTTGTTTTCAATCTGTTCGAATAAAGTGCGGTAGAAAGAAAGATCTTCGCTTTCACATACTGCAGCAACTTGTGTTTCAAAGTTTGCAATACGGGTTTTGGTGACTTCATCATGTGTCGGCAGATCCATGATGGCGATTTTTTGGCGAGTAGCACGTTCAATAGCTTGTAATAAGCGACGCTCACGCGGGGCTGCGAATAAAATCGCTTTCCCTTTACGGCCAGCACGACCGGTACGACCGATACGGTGAACATAAGACTCTGTATCTGTCGGGATATCGTAGTTCACAACCAGGCTTATACGTTCTACATCCAGACCACGAGCCGCAACATCTGTTGCCACTAATATATCTAAACCACCCGATTTTAAACGTGCAATAGTACGTTCACGCGTTTGCTGGTTCATATCACCGTTTAAGGCAGCACTGCGGTAACCGCGCGCTTCTAAACGTTCAGCTAACTCAACCGTTGCTGTTTTAGTGCGAGCAAAGATAATTACGCCATCAAACTCTTCAGTTTCAAGCATACGTGTTAAGGCATCAAGTTTATTTACACCACGGACAATCCAGCATTTCTGTTCGATGTTTTCAACTGTTGAAGTTTTAGCTTTAATCTTAACTTCAGTCGGGTTGTTCATGTAACGTTTAGTAATGCGTTTGATTTGATCTGGCATTGTTGCTGAGAAAAGTGCAGTTTGACGTTTCTCAGGCATCTCTTTCATGATCGTTTCGACATCATCAATGAAACCCATACGTAACATTTCATCCGCTTCATCAAGCACTAGTGTCGTTAGGTTTGAAAGATCTAGTGTTTTACGTTTGAGGTGATCCATTATGCGACCTGGCGTACCGACAACAACTTGAGGGCCACGTTTCAATTGATTGAACTGAATGTTGTAGCTTTGACCACCGTAAATTGGCATAACATGGAAACCACGTAAATGACGGGCATAAGTTTGAAATGCTTCTGCTACTTGAATAGCAAGTTCACGCGTCGGCGCTAATACTAATACTTGTGGTTTTTTCGATGTAAGATCAATGTTAGCTAATAAAGGTAATGCGAATGCCGCCGTTTTACCTGTACCTGTTTGTGCAAGACCTAATACATCTTTGCCTTCCAATAGGAGAGGAATACATTGAGCTTGGATAGGTGATGGCGTTTCGTAACCTAATTCAGAAACGATATTATTAAGTGCTTCTGGTAGGTTTAAATCTTTAAAGTTAATTGCTAGTTCTGTTTGTTCTGTGTTTGTTGACTCTGACATAGTGGCCTCATGAGTTCAGTTTAAATCTGTATTTAAGGCGTAACTTAAATACACTAAATTCAGCCTATACCTACGTCACATCAATCATTCCAGTTAAGTTACTGAAATCATCTATTAATTCTCGCGTTATTAACCGCGTAAGTAGGTAAAATCTGAATATTCGCATTGTTTAAAGGGTGATCCTTTTGCGAGGGTGGCGCATTCTACTCGATCTGCTCACTAAATGCTCGTGTTATTTTGATGTCGCGCCCAAAATTACAAGAAAAAAGGTGCTCCTGTCCTGTTTTGAAATAAAAAACTTGCCAATCTTTTTTTTGCTATAAACGTTATAAATATTTTTAATAGCTAGCACTTTTGAGTCATAACATGCTGAGTGTGCAGGCGTTACTTTATTTTAAAGATAAAATTATTCTATTTTCCCTATCGTTGCTTTGTTTATCCCTATTAATCGTTACTTATCTGAAGAATGGTGCTAATCAGGAATCTATATAATTCAGTTTAAAACTCATTATTTATTTAAATCTATCGATAAGCTGCTGATTACATAGGTGAATTAACCTTTAAGAGAAATAAACATTTACCTGGTTTAGGGGGCGTAGAAGCAAGGAGGAGGACTAATGGTTGAAGTCACATTATTGTACTATATGTTTTTCCGGATAATAATTACTAATAGTTAAGGAATGTAACTGTGGTTAATGCACAAAAAGCGTTGCAAGTTTGGATTCATATGCCAGCGACCTTTAATCGTCGTGTGGGTGTGTTGAGTAAATCTAATAATCCCTGGAACAGTGTCTTTTTAAAACAACTGAAACGTGCTAAATCTTTAGGAGTTGATGCGGTCATTTTACCTATTAGCTGGCGAATTGTTGAACCCTATGGGCCAAATGGTGCCGAGCAGCAAGCTAATTGGGAAAGTTACCGGCAGGTGATTGATATCTGCATTAAGCACGGGCTAAAAGTTATTCCAGAGTTTCATTTTGCGGCAACTGGTTTAAAAGATTCAGGCTTGTTAAACCTGCTACCAGACTGGTTGTGGGGGCTGTTGATTAAAGAGTTATCCGATGATGCGACTGAAAGTATTAAATATATTGATAGTTATGGCCAAGATAGTTTTGCAGCAACATCTTTGTGGAGTGATGAGCTGGTCTTGCCATATTTTGAGCGTTTATTATCTGGTTTCCAGCAGCACTTTTCGGATCTCTCTGAACATATTCCCCATATTAATTTAGGCGCAGGACCTGAAGGAGAGCTGCGTTATCCTTTTCTGGGGCTTTATAGTGAAGGCCCTGATTTTATTCAGCTTCCTTGTTTTAGCGTTGCGGCCAAAGCGGATTTCAAGCAGTTTATTGAGCGGCAGGCGCTAACTGAGCCGGCACTTAAAGAGCAATATTTATATCAGCAACTAATGAGCGATGATTTTTTCGATCAGCAGCTAAGTTATTTACAAACTTCGCATCAAGAGCTCGAGAGTGCGAGTGATGCGTTTAATTATTTTATTCGCTGGTATCATCAGAGTCTTATCGACCATGGCCAGCGATTACTTGCTCTGGCCGATAGCGTATTTAACAAGCAATGGCAAAAAACCACACTTGGTTTACGTTTTGCGCTTCATTTACCTGAGCTTAAAAACAGTGCTGAAGTAGCTGAATTGCTGTCAGGATTATCACCACAGTTATTTGCAGATCAGCAAACACAAAAAAACAACTGGCATCACAGCTTTAACCGTTTACTTAACGGGCCTTGGAAGTCCCGTACTCGTTTACTTATTTGCGGGTTGGATGAGTTAACTCAGCAAAATCATTCTGCACTTATCTCAGCAGCTCAAGATCTTAATATTCAACTTATTACTGAAAATAGCCAACAGGTGAAATTAGACCAGCACACTGAATGGGAAAAGTTATTAAAAAGAGTAATGAAGCAAGATACATTCTGTGGTTGGAGCTTGCGTGATTTGGATATTTTGAGTGAGGATGATGGTATCGGCTGTGCTCGATTGCGTCAGTTTGGGCGGTTGAAATATGCGCAGGGGCAGTACCAAGGCTCTGCTCGTAAGTCTTTCCGAGTAATGGCGCCTTTGCACTTAAAAGTAGCGAATCAAAAGCAGTTGCTTGATGAGGAAAATTGGCAGTTATTTGCCCAAGAACTTAATGTTCTGCGTGAAGCTGGCGTCACGGCGGTTTCAACGGATCTGTGGTGGGGACTTATTGAGGGGCGCCATCCAGGTGAGTTTGACTGGAGTTATTATGATCGGCTTGTTGAGGTGCTTGAAGATAATAATATGCATTGGGTGCCCATTTTGTCCTTTCACCAGGCGGGTGGTAATGTTAATGACGATTTTAATCAGACCATTCCTTTATGGTTATGGGGTAAATTACTCGAGCAACATCAGGACATTGAGTCTGTTCGCGATCTGCAGTATGTAAGCGAAACAGGTGATGCCTCAATGGAGTATGTTTCATTGTGGGCCGATCCTTATGTATTGCCTTATTATTTAGCTTTTGTGCAGGCATTCCGAGATCATTACCGGGAACAAGCGCATCTGATTGACGAAATAAATATCAGTATGGGGCCTGCAGGAGAATTACGTTATCCAAGCTATAATGCGCATGACTGGGGGGACTACCCTAACCGTGGAACGTTACAGTGTTACAGCCCGCTTGCACAGCGCGATTGGCTGACCTATCTGCGCAATAAATTCAGCACGATTGCGGCACTTAACTTTACCTTTGGTACGCAGCATCGTAGTTTTGATGAGATCACTATGCCGAGTGCCGATAGTTTATTTGAGAACAAAAAATATATTTATAGTGCGTGGGGTAGAGAGTTACTGATCTGGTATAACGCAAAGCTGGTACAGCATGGACGTCAGGTTCTTGATGGTGTGTTAAAACTCTTTACAGATAGTGATTATATTAATGTTCCGATAGGGATTAAAATCCCAGGTATTCATTGGGAAATTAGCGATCCTAAAATGCCGCGTGCGGCTGAAATATCAGCGGGATTAATTCGAGTACACCCAAATCTGAACCATAAAAATGCAGGTGAATATTTACAGTTGCTAAAAGGGATCATCCCTGAAGAGTATTTATCGCGAGTGGTCGTTCACTTTACCTGTCTGGAGATGATAAACAAAGATCATGAGGGTTATTCCCGAGCAGAAGATCTGGTCAACTGGATGGCAGATGCGGCCCATGAAGCCGGAGTCGAGTTAATGGGAGAGAACGCACTGGCTGGTGAACTTTATGGCGAACAGGGGTGGCAGCAGATGGAACGGGCGTTAACCCGTAACCCAGGGTATGGCGGAATCACCTTGTTACGGATGCAGAACTTCTTTGATGAGAGTAAGCTTCCTCTGGCGCAGCTTAAATCTCTGGTAAACAGATCTATCTAACTGTTAATCTAATTGCAGTAAACGAGAGTATCTTTATAAAATATACTCTCGTTTTTTGCGGGCAGGCGTCAAGATCACTACTACTAGTTTTAAACTTATTTATAAAATGAGTGATCGCCACTTTGATGCTCGGTGATATCACGAACTGCATTTAATTCGCCAGAAAACTCTTCTAAAAGTTCCTTCTCGATTCCTTCTTTTAAGGTTAAATCAACCTGAGAACAACCGTTACAACCACCGCCAAATTCAATAATTGCAACATTATCATCAGTAATTTCAATCAGTTTAATAAAACCACCGTGACTGGCTAATTGTGGGTTTATTTGCACCTGAATAACATATTCAACACGTTCAAGTAATGGAGCATCATCCTTTACTTTACGCATTTTTGCGTTAGGTGCTTTAAGCGTTAGCTGTGTCCCCGTTTCTTCTTCGACCAAGTCGATAAAAGCTTCTTCTAAAAAGGCCTGGCTAACGTCATCAACTAGCGCGTCAAATCCATCAAAGTTTAATCGCATATCACTGCCTTCAACCGCTTCTGGAGGGCAGTACGAAACGCCGCACTCAGCTTTTGGCGTACCTGGGTTAATAACAAACACACGAATGCCTGTGCCTTCTTTTTGTGGTTCAAGTAACTTTTTAAAATGTGCTTGTGCAACAGGAGTGATTTCAATCATTATTTCGCCTTAATCTTGAGTCATTTACTCAGGCATTATAGCGGGGATTAATACTAAGAAGAAAGTAAAGAGTGTAGATTATTTTAAATACAGCTTATTTATCTGTTCTTTTGTGCAGGTAATGCTGTTCTGCAGATGCACCAAACATCAATTTGTTTAACACCTGCCTGTAATAAAAGTTGGCATAAACTGTTTACAGTTGCACCTGTGGTTACCACATCATCAATAATGACAATGTAAGTACCTTTTAAGGTATTTACTCGATCGGGGGTAATTGAAAAGGCATTATTTAGGTTTTTCTTTCTTTTTTGTAAAGAGAGTCCCTCTTGAGCCGTGGTCTGCTTATGGCGCTTGACCGTTTCAAGCAAAATAGGAATGGTCAGTTGCTTTGATATTAGATGGCTAAGCAGCTGTGTTTGATTAAAACCACGTTGTCTCTGTTTTTTATGATGTAATGGAACAGGCAGTAAATAATCAATTTGTTGAATCTCAGTATTGGTGAAATGTCGGGTGATTGATTGAGTTATCAATTGCCCCAACAATTCACCTGCAAGCAAGTTCTTTTTATATTTAAGTTGTTTTATTAATATTGAAAAAGGTACTTGATAATCAGCTAGTGCATGCAGTTGCGTAAATAGGTGTGATTGTTTTATACAGTCCCCGCAAAATGGTTGCGATATTAGTAGCGATAAACCGCAATGTTGACAACAGGATCTTGGTTTCAACAAGACTTTTTGGCAATGCTCGCAGATAAGTTTATCATTGCTTGGTAAATGGCATAACAGACATTGAGCGGGTAACATAAGCTCAATAAGGCGCCTAAATTTTTGTTGTATTAATTGCAAAGCTGAATTCAAGAGCTTTAACCTGAACAAAGAGAGAAACCGTGAGTATAGAACAAGCAGTGCATTGTCGAGTTATTGGTCAAGGCGAAAATCTAGTGTTATTGCATGGCTGGGGAGTGAATTCGGTTGTTTGGGAGCCAGTTGTTGAGCAGTTAAGTCAGCATTTTCGTTTGTACTTGGTTGATTTACCAGGATTTGGGGAAAGCAAAGGCTTATCGGAATATACACTACAAACAATTATTGAAGCCATTCTTGAAGTGCTGCCTGAACGAGCGACTTGGTGTGGTTGGTCGCTAGGTGGTTTAGTGGCAACCTATGCCAGTTATATTTATCCTGAAAAAGTAACTAAATTAATTCAAGTTTGCAGCTCTGTTAAGTTTGTTAGCGAAGCGAGTTGGCCGGGGGTTGAATCTTCTGTTTTTGATAATTTCAAGCTTGGTCTGCAGGCAAACAGGGATAAAACATTAGGGCGTTTTATCGGCATTCAAGCGATGGGCTGCGCGAGTGCTCGTAAAGATGTATCAACCTTGAAAAAACTTCTAGCAGAGACAGAGCAAGCTGATACAAAAGCTTTATTAGCAGGTTTAGATCTGCTTAATGAGAGTGACCTGCGCGAAGAATTTGCTCAGATTGTTGTGCCATGTTTATCACTTTTTGGTCAGTTTGATAGCCTGCTGCCCTTGCAAACAAGTATCAATATGCATCAACTGTTACCTGATGCGGAACAAAAAGTATTTAAAAATTCGGCACATGCGCCATTTATTAGTGAAACAGATAAATTTAATCAAAGCGTAATAAATTTTATACTTGATTAAATATTAACCAATTACTTTATTTCTGTTAAGATAGTGCCATACTTTTTATGTAGGGTATGTGTTTAACTATTGAAGGTAATAAGGTGATTTATGGATGTTCGTTCTGCTTACAGTTCTGGTCTGACTGGCTTTCTAGATGCATCTGCTCAGCTGAGTAACGCAAGTTCTCGGATCGCCCATGCGGGTATTGCAGAAATAGGTATGACGGAAAATCAGGAGCCATCGGAGAGTCGATCTCCATCTGCTGAGCGAGCACCCATTTCTTTAACCACTGAGTTGGTTAATTTAAAGGTTGCAGAGTTTCAAGCGAAAGCATCAGCAAAAGTTATCAGTACTGCTGATGAGATGCTCGGCACATTAATTAATACCAGCGTTTAAGATTAACCATTATGGTTAATATCAACGCGCATCTTCCTCCCGCTATTGCTGTTCCGTTTCATCCGCCAACGGAAAGCTTACAGCGTGATAATTTAATCAAACCGGTTATTCCAAAAACAGAGATCATCTCCTCTTATACAAAAATGCGCGACGAGGAGAGCCGCACCCAATTTTCAGATCAAGCGCGCGGCATCATTCAAGATGAAGGTAAGCAGAGTGCAGATCAACCTTCACATCAAAACTCTTCATCAGATCAAAGGCGTTCTCAATTTTTTGTTCGGCGAGGGGAGCTTTTTACTTCTGACTCAGAGAGTGGCGATACGCAATTAGTTGCCATTAAGGATTTTAAACTGGTTATTTCAGTTATTCAGGCGCGATATAAAAATGCGGTCAGTCCATTGCCCGATCCGAAAATCTCTTATGCAATATAGTGATATTGCCTTTTAGTTTAAGTCTGGCGCTGTAAAAAGTGGAGATAGATTGAATTACAGCAGCGATTTACAATCGTTACGTAATTCAATCATTTTTAGCAAGAAAGATTAATGGCAGCTGCCACAACAACCTTCTGGAGCAGCTTCTTCCTTTTTCTTTTCATGACCATGGCCGCCACAACAGCTTTCACCTTCAGCATGTTTGCTGGTATCACCACCACAGCACTCATGATCTGCTTTTTCTTCATGATCATGACCGCCACAACATCCGCCATTCTGGTGGATATGGCCGTGTTCTAGCTCTTCCGCCGTTGCTTCTCGAATGCCGACAACTTCACCGACAAACTGCAAAGACATACCTGCAAGCGGGTGATTTGCATCAATACTGACGTTTTCTTCAGTAACTTCTGTTACTTCAACTGTACGAGGGCCTTGATCGGTTTCTGCCTGAAATGACATGCCAACTTCAATCTCATCCACACCTTCAAATAAAGAGCGCGGAACTTCCTGTACTAGTGCTTCTTGGAATGGACCGTATGCTTGTTCTGGCTCTAGTTTGATATCAAATTTATAACCGGCCTCTTTACCTTCTAATTCAGTTTCCAAACCTGGAACTAAATAATTTGAGCCTTGAATATATTCAAGTGGTGCGCCATTCTCTGTACTATCTAACGCATTACCATCAACTTCAGCAACACCAAAGTGGATTGAAACCACTAAATCATTTTTAATTTTCATTGTATTTCTCACTATTATTAATTTTTTCAATCATCAGAAGGATCAAATAAACCGATCATCTGTTCAAATTGACGCGTCGCGGCGGTTGCTTGTTTTGGCGTTTGGGTTTGAGTGTAACCACATTGCACACAAGTTAGCGTTTCAAGTGTATTTTCTAATGTCAGCGCAACAGTGTCAAGTGTGTTGCATTTTGGACACCTTGCGCCGGCAATAAAACGCTTTTTTGTTTTTGATAAGACCATTTCAAGCATCTATATAGTTAATGATTTGCCAATGGTAAACAAATAACGTTTCATTAACAGTGGCTATGGCTCAACTTTGCAAAGTCCGCTATTATCCCTCCTATTTTTTTGCCTTATCTTTAGATTGAGAAATTTTATTTATGATTGTTGCTAGTAATATTGAATTCATACGTGGCGGTAAGCCTTTACTGGTAAATGCCAGTGCAACAATTAATCCGCGTCAAAAGGTCGGTTTAGTTGGGGCAAACGGCTGTGGTAAATCGAGTTTTTTTACTCTGTTAAAGAATGAAAGCCACGTTGATAATGGTGATATAACAATTCCGGCTCATTGGCGTATTGCTTGTGTGGCACAAGAAACGCCTGCATTAGATAAAAATGCATTGCAGTATGTGATTGATGGCGACAGTGAGTTTAGATTGCTGCAACAAAAACTCAGTGATGCCGAAAGTAAAAACGATGGCACTAAGATCGCCGAAATGCATATCCTGCTCGATAATGCCGGCGGGTATACTATCGAATCACGGGCAGCGGAATTACTTGCTGGTCTAGGATTTTCACAGCAGGCGCAGGGGCGTTCCGTGAGTGATTTTTCAGGTGGTTGGCGTATGCGTTTAAACTTAGCGCAAGCGCTGCTTTGTCCTTCCGATCTCCTATTGCTTGATGAGCCAACCAATCACCTTGATTTAGATGCCGTAATTTGGCTAGAAAAATGGTTACGCCAATATGACGGAACATTAGTGTTAATATCACATGACCGTGACTTTATTGATTCCGTAGTGGATAAGATAATTCATATTGAGCAGCAACAACTTCATGAATACACCGGTAATTACACAAGTTTTGAACGTCAACGTGCAGAAAAGTTGGCACAACAGCAAAGTTCATATGAAAAGCAGCAAAAACAAATAAGTCATATGCACAGTTATATCGACCGTTTTCGTTATAAAGCGAGTAAAGCAAAACAAGCGCAAAGCCGTATTAAAGCGCTTGAAAAAATGGAAGAGCTATTACCTGCACATATAGATAGTCAGTTTAGTTTTTCGTTTAGAGAGCCCGACGCATTGCCGATGCCACTATTAACCTTAGAAAAGGTAAGTGCTGGTTATGATGATCTGCTTATCCTCGATCAAATTAAATTAAACCTAGTGCCGGGAAGCCGTATCGGATTGTTAGGGCGAAATGGCGCAGGTAAATCAACACTCATTAAATTGTTATCAAATGAGCTAACACCGGTTTCAGGTAAGTTAGAGATTAATCCAAATGCCAAGATTGGTTATTTTGCACAGCACCAATTAGAATTTTTGCGTTTAGATGAAACGCCGCTTGATCATTTATCGCGTCTGGCACCAGAAGAAAAAGAGTTACCTTTACGAAACTTCTTAGGTAGTTTTGGTTTCCAAGGAGATAAAGCCCTAGAGAAAGTAGCACCATTTTCAGGTGGCGAGAAAGCACGCTTAGTCTTAGCGCTGTTAGTGTGGCAAAAACCCAACCTGTTATTACTCGATGAGCCAACTAACCACCTTGATTTAGAGATGCGTCATGCTTTAACTTTAGCATTACAAGAATTTGAAGGAGCGATGGTGGTTGTTTCGCATGACAGGCATCTATTACGAACAACAACAGATGACTTGTATTTAGTACACGACCAGAAAGTTGAACCTTTTATTGGTGATTTAGATGATTATCATCAATGGTTATCTGAGCAACAGCGAATTGAAAAGCAACCAGCTCAACATATTGAAAAAAACAGCTCGCCCAACGTTAACCGTAAAGAGCAAAAACGTCTTGAAGCAGAATTTCGCAAAAAATTAACGCCTTATAAAAAACAGTTAACGAATACAGAAAAGTTAATGGACAAATTTAGTCTGCAGCTTGAAGATCTTGAAAAGAAGCTTACAGATTCTTCATTATATGAACATTCTGAAAAAGCGCGTTTAACTGAATTGTTAAAAAATCAGAGAGAAATTAAAGAGCTGCTTGAAGAAGCGGAAATGAACTGGATGGATGCGCAAGAAGCCATTGAACGAATGCAAGCTGAATTTGAAGTGGAAATTTAACAACTTGAGTTTTAAATTTGTCTTGTCCATAATCACGTAAAATAACCGCAATATAATAAGGAAAGATGATGAGTTTTGAAACTAATGAATATTTCGATGGTAATGTACAATCAATTGCATTCCAAAGTGAAACATTGCCAGCAACAGTTGGTGTAATGGAAGTCGGTGATTACACATTCGGCACAGATGCTAAAGAGTACATGACAGTGGTAAGCGGTGATTTAACGGTAAAATTGCCTGGTGCCACGGAGTGGAAAACATTTAATGCGGGTGAAACATTCGAAGTAGAAGCAAATGTGAGCTTTGATGTTAAGGTAAAAGTACAAACTGCATACCTTTGTCTTTACGAAAAATAGCAGTAACAAAGATTAATGATAAAAAAAGGAGCGAAAGCTCCTTTTTTTATGGCTGCAATTTGGAAAAACGCCACTCCAGGCTAATAAAGATATAACCACTGAAGAAAATAATCATATCCAGCAGTTAAAAAAGCATCGTTATTTAGATGATAAATAGGCGTATTGACTGTTAAATAATCGCTTGCTCATTTAATTGAAATAAATACAAATAAACACTTGCCAATGCTTCTTCAATCCCTATAATGCGACCCCACAGACACGGGGCACAACGCCTAATGACTGAGAACGAAAG